>JAPSHL010000321.1 GCA_031179905.1 Bacillus sp. (in: firmicutes)
GTTTTTTTCTAAATTTTATCATAATTGGTTATATTGTCAACAAGTTTTTCTAGTTGTTTAGTCGGAATTAATTCATCTAACATTTATAATTTTTTGATAATCTCATTTTAACATATGCACATATAAAAAATAAGCTGCATGTCTATGCCAAAAAAACCCACTTTTTTTAAAAGTGGGTTTTTTTGTGAAGAAATCAATGAAGCGGTTCAGATATATCGCTTAAGGCTTGTCCTGCTTCATCTATATGAATATTGATCCTTGCAAGGTCTCCGATTGCGCAAATCCCTACTAGTTCGCCATTATCAATAACAGGCAGACGGCGGACCTGATTTTCTGACATGATGTTAGCACACTCATGAACGTCCGTATCTGGAGTAACTGTAGTTACATCCTTTGTCATGACATCATGACAATGAACCGTATTTCCGTCTTTGCCATCTGCAATTGCATTAATAACAATATCTCGGTCAGTAATCATCCCGATTACCTTTTTCCCTTCACATACGGGAACAATCCCTACGTTAACATCACGCATTATTTTTGCAGCTTCCACAAGAGAATCATGGGGCTGACATACCTTTACATCAGTTGTCATAATATCTTTAACAGTTGTCAAAAAACTCACCTCCAAAATTTATCTCTTATATTGTTCCGTTTTAAAAAGTAATTATGCCAGCAACCAGTTATTGCTAGTAATTACGGCATAAAAAAAAGCAGCCTAAGCTGCTATTTTCTTCTAATTCTCAATAATGGTTTCGAAATGATCGGCGCTAATATACCTGAAAGGATTGCTTCAGTAAGACCATTAGTAGCTACTATTGTCAGCAGCGCAGGTAAAAGCTGTTCTATGTTCATTTCTAAAAAATTTGCATACGGTTCACTGTAAAATAAATAAATTAATCCCAACACTAAAACAGTATTTGTTAAAGATCCAAGCACACCGGCTACGCTCATTCTGACTGTTTCATTGAGTTTGTTTTTAAGCAGTTTATGAAATACATACGCTGCCACAACTCCTATTAATATCCGGGGTAAAACAGATATAAGGGGATTTGTAAATACAATCGGTGCAATTGGGCTTGTCGGGGCAACAAACGCTCTAATGAACGTAATTATTCCCCATATCCCACCGACTATAGCTCCTTCCTTAGGCCCGAGAACAATTGCTGCAATAATGACCGTTACTTGAATAATCGTTAAGCTAAGCGGTCCAATTGGAATATATCCAAGAAATGGAATTGTGGTTTGAATAATAATGATAGCAGAAAGCATTCCTAGCAGGACAATTCGGAATGTCTTATTTTTTTTGTTCATAACTATGCTCCTTTTTAACGAAAAAAATCTTCTTCGTTATCATACTACAAAATACAAAAGAGACAATAGGTGACAGGCTAAAATGTGTCATTTCTAGCTATTTACGGTTTATTATCTTATGCATGTTTTTCTATAAAAACTTAACTTCCATGCTCCCCTTCCTGATATGGATATTTATTGTTCAATGCCTGGATAAATGTTTTCACATTTTGCTTTTCCTTCATGACAGGTGAGTATACATAAGAGAGGGTCCTTTTGAATACTTCCTTATCAAGGCTGATGATGGATAAGTTCCCTGCCTGTAGGTCTCTTTCTAATACACATTTAGACAAAAGTGTTAACCCCATCCCGCTTATAACAGTTTCCTTAATCGCTTGGTTGCTGCTTATCGTAAGAAGTGTATCTACCTTCAAACCATTTGATCGAATGACATGATCCAAGTATTCCCTCGTCCCAGATCCGACCTCCCGAGTAATCCAAGCTTGGTTTTGCAATTCCTTTATAGTCACTTTTTCCTTATGAGCAAGCGGGTGTTTTGCTGAAGCAACAACAAACAGCTCATCTTCCATAAAAGGATGGACTGAAATTTCCTTATCATTAGTTTGACCTTCAATTAAGCCGATATCCACCTGATAGCGCCTTACTGATTCGACAACCTCTTCAGTGTTTCCAATTGTTACTTGAAGAACTAGATCTGGATGGGTTTTTTGGACATCCAGCAACAATGGAGGCAGTATATATTCTCCTATTGTAAAGCTTGCTCCAATCTTTAAATCTCCTTTAATGGAATGATGATGATCTAATATACTTTGCCGTGTTTGTTCATATATAGTAATCATTTGTACTGCACAGTCATAGAGAATCTCCCCAGTAGGAGTTACTTTTAAATATTTTGGAGATCTTTCAAACAATTTCGTTTGAAATTCCTTTTCTAGGTTTTTAATATGAAGGCTGACACTAGGCTGGGACATCAACAAAATTTCTGCTGTTTTAGTGAAATTCTTTACTTCCACAAGGGTGACAAATGTTTTTAAAGCATCATACTGCAACAAAAACACTCCTTTCGTTTTTTGCTTTCAAATTAAAAATTGCAATTATTAAGAATATTAATAGCTTCAATAAGTTAAATGTATTTTACTAATTCTTCGACTTCCAGTAAAGTACAATTATATATGCATGAAAGAATTATTACCTTTATAGAAAAAAGATTCTGCCTAAAATCCGATTTGTCTTATTGGATTAATTAATTTAGGATTTGTCTTTTTTCGATTTTGTTTTAATAATCAATTAACTTTTGTATTTTGACATTTTAAAAAAAGCAATGGATTTTTATGTGAGGTGAATACTTTTGCAATTACTAGTAACGAACAGTCCTTTTAACCAGGAACAGACAGAGCTGTTGAACCGTCTTTTGCCAACTTTATCTGAAACACAGAAAGTATGGCTTAACGGCTACCTTTCTGCAACAGCAGCAACAACTGCAAATCCGGCTGTTTCCACAGCTGAAGTGCCATCATCTGCTCCTGCACCAGTTGCTGCAGAACCAGTATCTAAAGATGTCACAATCCTATTTGGATCACAAACAGGCAATGCCCAAAACCTAGCCAAAAGAAGTGCAAAAATACTGACAGATAAAGGCTTCAATGTCACAACATTATCAATGACCGACTTTAAGCCGAATAATATTAAAAAGATTAAAAACTTACTTATTATTGTCAGCACACATGGAGAAGGAGATCCACCTGATACTGCATTAACATTCCATGAATTTCTCCATGGCAAAAGAGCTCCTAAATTAGATGATTTGAACTTCTCGGTATTAGCTCTTGGAGACAGTTCTTATGAATTCTTCTGCCAAACTGGTAAGGAATTTGATGAGCGCTTAGAAGAAATTGGCGGCAAACGCCTATTTCCACGAGTTGACTGTGACTTAGATTTTGAAGAGCCGGCAAATGAGTGGATTGAAGGCGTTCTTTCTGAGCTTGGAAACACAAGTACCGCTGCTGACCAAAGCCCAGTAAGCCAAGGAACAGCACCAATCGTGGAAACAGAATACTCTAGATCAAACCCTTTCCTCGCCGAAGTACTGGACATCCAAAACTTGAACGGCAGAGGCTCGAATAAAGAGACGCTTCATATCGAGTTATCCCTTGAAGAATCTGGATTGACATACAAACCTGGAGACAGTCTTGGAATCTATCCTAAGAATGAACCAGAGCTTGTTGAACTGCT
>JAPSHL010000322.1 GCA_031179905.1 Bacillus sp. (in: firmicutes)
AAAAGAGACATTATTTCGGACAGATGCTATCTCGTCGAGGATTGCCCAATTAACGATTATAGATATTTTAGTTGCATCTGTTGCTAATCAACAATATGAGCTATATTATAGCAACTTACAGAAAACGCGAAAGTCGACTACAGATAAGAAGCTGTAAAAAACATTTGAAAAAAACCTTCAAATTTTTTAAAAATATCTTGAAGGAAATCACCACCCTATGATATGATGAATGAGCAAAAGGAAATGACAGAAAATTTTATACAACTCAGACCAAACTTCTTGTTTTTATGAAAATACAGCATAGAAGGAGGGATTTACCAAGATTCTCTTATAATCATGTGAGAAATAGAGGAATTGTTTTATGAATTTGGTGAATTCCTTCTATTTTTTTGAATTTAGTGTGAAGGAAATTTTCTTCATAAAAAGGAGAGAAGAAAAAATGAAAGCAGCTGTATTTCATGGTCCTAATAATATGAAACTGGAAGAAGTAAAGAAGCCAGAAATTAATGAAAACGAAGTGCTTGTTAGAGTAAATGCAAGTGCTGTATGCGGTACAGATATTCGTATTTATGAAGGAAAAAAAACAAAAGGTGTTAGAACTCCTTCTGTCATTGGCCATGAGTTAGTCGGCACCATTGAAGAAGTAGGAGAAAAGGTAAAGGCGTTTGCTGCAGGTGATAGAGTTGGTATTATGCCAGTTATTCCGTGCAGAAAGTGTTACTACTGTTTAAACGGCAGGGAGAACGTATGTGCAAACCGTACAGCTATTGGCTATGAATATGACGGCGGTTTTGCAGAATATGTGAAAATACCAAGCGCAGCTCTTGAAGCTGGCAATCTGGTGAAGATTCCAGATCATCTTTCCTTCGAACAGGCAGTCATAACAGAGCCGCTTGCATGCTGCATCAATGGGCAAAGAAAGGCAAATGTAAAAATGGGAGACGTTGTCGTAGTTATTGGCGGAGGACCTATCGGGCTCATGCATGTCCAATTAGCAAAAATAGCAGGAGCAAGAAAGGTGATTTTGAGTGAGCCAATTAACCATCGCCGTGCTAAAGCGCTCGTTGCAGGAGCTGAATATGCTGTCAATCCTGAGGAAGAGTCGCTGCAAGATATCGTATTTAGTGAAACTGAAGGCTTGGGAGCAGATGTAGTCATCATGGCAATAGGCATTCCTTTCTTAGTTAATAATAGCGCCAGTCTATTAAAAAAAGGCGGCACATTAAATCTTTTTGCCGGCTTTACAAATGGAGTTTTGTCGGAAATTGATCCGAACATTATTCATTACAATGAGATTACCATCAATGGAACTTCTGCTTTAACAAGAGCTGATTATCATAAATCATTGTCTCTCATTGCTTCTGGCCAAATCAATACAGATGTCATCATTACAACTGGCTACTCTCTTGAAAATATAGAACAGGCAATTTTAGATGTAAAGAATGGTAACCATATGAAAACAGTCATAACCCAATAACTAATTTAAATAATATGAGAATAGGAGTGTTATTTATATGTCATTATTAGGTAAAGAAGTTCGTATGAATCGTCTATTAAATCAAAAGTCTGGAAAACTATTAGCTGTTGCAGTCGATCAAGCAATGGCACGAGGAATTTTTGAAGAGCTGATGCCAATTCAGAGAAAGTTAGATGAAATTGTAGCAGGTGAACCTGATGCGATTACGATGCATAAAGGCATTGCAGATATGTGTTACCGCCCTCATGCAGGCAAAACAGGCTTTATTTTGAAGTGCTCCACGTTCTCACCTTGGCAGCCAAATTATGATGCATGGGTGACGGAAGTAGATGAAGCTGTACGTTTAGGAGCAGATGCTGTTTCAATGGGCTGTATTGTTGGCGGAGATGATCAGCCTGAACAATTACGCAACCTTGGAATAATTGCCGGTCAAGCTGCAGCTCACGGTTTACCGATGATTGCGCACATTTATCCAAGAGGAAATCAAATTCCTGCGGATGACCAGAATAATTGGAAGAACGTAGCGTATGCTGTACGCGCCGGCGCCGAACTTGGCGTAGATATTGTAAAAACAAAGTATACTGGTAACCCGGAAACCTTTGCTAAAGTAGTCGCTTCAACTCCAGGGAAGGTAGTTGTAGCAGGCGGAGAGAATGGAAATAATATTGAAGACTATTTCCAAATGGTTTACGATGTTATCGATGCTGGCGGGGTTGGTATCACGTTTGGCAGAATGGTATGGAATAATCCTAATCCAACTGCGGTTGTAACTGCGTTCAGAAATATTATCCATAATAAAGGAACTGTTAAAGAAACAATAGAACTTTATAATGAGTTAATGAATTCTCCATTGAGTGTATAGAGGGTGATTAGTTATGTCTCACATAATTGGCATAGATATTGGGACTAGCGGCATAAAAGTTGGAGCCATGAATAGAAAGGGAGAATTAGGGTTTCTTGAGTATGAACCCTATTCTCTTCTTTACCCTGAAATGGGTTGGATAGAAATCGATTTACAAGAAATATGGCGTAAAACAAAAGCATTACTTCTAAAGGTTTGGCAGCAAGTAGAACTTGAAAATACAGGCAAGGTAGATGCAATTTCTCTGTCTACTTTTTGTAATAGCTCGGTGTTTTTAAACGAGAAGGGGGAGCCTCTTTATCCAGGAATCATGTATTTAGATCAAAGAAGCAAAAAAGAAGCTGCTTGGATTAAAGAACAAGTTAGCGAGGAACTTCTTTTTCAGATTACTAAAAACCGATTAGAACCTGGAATGTATACGCTTACAACTCATTTGTGGTTTAAAAAAAACTATCCTAGTTTGTATGCGCAAACTTATAAATGGGGAAATCTTTCTACCTATATTCTGCACAAGCTAACAGGGAATTTTGTAATGGATTGGACGCAAAGTTCCTTTAGTGGGATGTATGATGTCAAAAACTATCAATGGTCTCCTGAAATTTACGAAGCGGTCAGTATAAAGGCTGAAAAGCTTCCAAAGGTTGTTGATCCTTGTTCAGTCGTTGGGGAATATGAGCATCCAGTTATTGCATCCGTTCGTATTCCTGTAATAGCAGGTGCTGCGGATACGGCATGCTCAACTGCTGCTCTTGGAATTGGTGTGAATGAAATGTTTGAATCAGTCGGCACTTCTAATGTTTTAACTGTTTGTACCGACAAACCAGAACTTTTAGATAAGCGGTTTCTAAATAGATGCCATGTCATTAAAAACCAGTGGTTATCTCATGGAGCGATGTCATTCCCAGGTGCAGCCATTCAATGGTTTTATGAACAGTTTCTGGAGCCGGAAGGATACTCGAAATCAGCATTAGAAGATTTGTGCAAACAGTCTGCACCAGGAAGCAACGGTGTATTTTTTCTGCCTTATATGCAAGGAGAGCGAGCGCCGATTTGGGATCCTAATGCAAGAGGTGTCTTTGTCGGCATACATTTAAATACTACAAAGGCAGATATGTTCAGGGCCGTATTAGAAGGCTGTTCGTTTGGATTAAAACAAATTAATCAAATAATTGAGTCAGATTATAAGCTTCAAGTCAA
>JAPSHL010000093.1 GCA_031179905.1 Bacillus sp. (in: firmicutes)
TGATGAAACTTTTTTCAAATACTATTTCAACACTTGAAAATGCTTTAAATTATTCAAACACAAAACAGAAAGTCATTTCACAAAATATTGCTAACGTGGACACGCCTAATTATAAAGCGAAAGAAGCAACGTTTAAAAATACATTGGCAACTGCAATGAATGCTAACAAAACTGACAGCAGGCATTTTGATTTTGAGGGCTCTTCTGGAACTGTACAAATAACAACAGATAAAAGTGTTTCTTACAATAATAGTGGAAATAGTGTTGATGTCGATAAAGAGATGAGTGCCCTGGCAGAAAACCAGATCTACTATAATGCACTTGTTGAAAGAATCAGCGGCAAGTTTAATTCCTTATCAACTGTCATAAAAGGAGGAAATTAAGATGTCTATATTCCACAGCATGAATACAACTGCTACAGCATTAAGTGCGAACCGCTTGCGGATGGATGTCATTTCCTCCAATATGGCGAATGCGGAAACGACAAGAGGCAAGCTAGTTAATGGCGAGTGGGAGCCATACAGAAGAAAATCAGTTGTAATACAATCTCGTGAAAGTAATTCCTTTGCATCACATTTGAGTGCAGCCAAGATGAGCGGCGATGGAACGGGTAATGGTGTCAAAGTTACTGCGATTGAGGAAGATACAGAAACACCGTTTGAATTGGTGTATGACCCGGAAAACCCAGATGCTAACGAAGACGGCTATGTACAAATGCCGAATGTAGACCCATTGAGGGAAATGGTTGATCTGATGAGTACAACTAGATCGTATGAGGCGAATGTCACAGTTTTGAACGCATCGAAAAGTATGCTTATGAAAACATTAGAGATAGGAAAGTAGAGGTATTTTAAATGGCGACAGTAAATTTTCCAGCAGTGTCATCTGCATTGCCTTTAACTAATTCTTCTGCCACAACTGCGAAAGCAACAGGTTCAGAAGTTCAAAAGAATTTTGCTTCCTTCTTGAAGGATTCACTTAATGAGGTAAATAAAGCACAGAATGAATCAGATGCATTAACAAACAAACTTGCCAAGGGTGAAGACGTAGATTTGTCACAAGTGATGATCACCTCTCAAAAAGCAAGTATTATGATGCAGGCAACAATGGAATTTAGAAACAAAGCAGTGGAAGCTTATCAAGAGATGATGAGAATGTCTATTTAATGGTTTCGGAATTAGGGGCGGTTATTAACATATAAAATAACGGTAACCGGGGGTAGAAATGAAAGAGAATATGAATAAGTTTTTTAATCCTTTAAAAGAATATTGGACAAATCGTTCGAAAAAGCAAAAGACGATGTTGATAAGCAGCATTCTTTTGCTTCTTCTTGTGATATCTATTTCGGTTTTCTTTTTAACAAGAGTAAATTTAGTTCCTTTATACAGCAACCTGTCTCCTTCTGAAACAGGGGCGATTAAAGAAAACCTTGATGGCAGAGGAATAAAGTCAGAGATTTCTGATGGTGGGAAAACGATCAGTGTTCCCGAAGAAGTTGTTGACACTTTAAAAGTAGAGTTGGCAGCTGAAGGTATTCCAAGCTCAGGAAATATCGATTATTCATTCTTTAGTGAAAATGCAAGCTTTGGAATGACAGATAATGAGTTTAATGTCATGAAGTTAGATGCGATGCAAACAGAAATCGCGAACTTGATCAAGGGGATTGACGGCATCAATGATGCGAATGTAGTCATTACATTGCCAAGTGAAGGTGTGTTCGTATCAGATGAAAACGGAGAAGCTTCAGCCTCGATTGTTCTGAACACTAAACCAGGCTATAACTTCTCCGAGAATCAAATTAAAGGATTATATACACTCGTCTCTAAAAGTGTACCAAACCTTCCTACAGATAATATCGTCATAACAAACCAAAACTTTGAGTATTTTGACCTAAATTCTACTACTAATACAGCAGGTGATACATTCACTGCTCAAAATAATGTGAAAAAGCAAGTTGAAAAAGACATTCAAAGACAAGTGCAGCAAATGCTGGGGACATTAATGGGACAAAATAAAGTCATGGTTTCAGTCACTGCTGATATAGACTTTACCCAAGAAAACAGAGAAGAAAACCTAGTTACACCAGTTGATGAAGAAAATATGCAAGGTATTGCTGTAAGTGCACAAAAAATCTCGGAGACATACACGGGAGAAAATGCAGCTGATGGAGGAAACACCCAAACTGCAAATCCAGAAGACGCAGTTGATGAAACGACTATTAATTCTGGAACAACTTCTGGTGATGGAGACTATGAAAAAGTCGATGACACGATAAATTACGAGGTTAATAGAATTAAAAAGCAAATCTCAGAAAGTCCTTATAAAATCCGTGACCTTGGCATCCAGGTAATGGTCGAGCCGCCAACAGCAGATGACCCGACATCATTGTCGCAGGAGAGCATTGATGACATTACGAATATGCTTGGCACAATCGTAAGAACATCTATTGATAAGACAGCAACAGGGGATCTGACAGATGAAGATCTACAAAATAAAATCGCTGTATCAGTTCAACAGTTTAACGGCAAAGCAACATCTACAGAAACAGCTTCTGCTGGAATCCCTTGGTGGGTATATGCAGTCGGTGGAGTATTGCTAGCTGTAATCGGACTATTAATCTTCTTTGTTATCAGAGCGCGCAAGAAGAAAGCCGCAGAGCCGGAAGAAGAAATTATTTCTCCTGTCTCAATACCTGATGTAAATGAAGAAGTGGAATCAGAAGGAACGCTTCGCAGAAAACAGCTGGAGAAAATGGCGAAAGAAAAGCCAGAAGACTTTGCGAAACTACTTCGCACATGGATAACAGAGGAATAAGGCTAGGAGGACAACGATGGCCAGAAAAGAAGCTACGGAACTTACGGGAAAACAAAAAGCTGCTGTTCTGCTTATATCTTTAGGACCAGATGTAGCAGCTTCTGTTTATAAGCATTTAAGTGAAGAAGAAATAGAGAAACTCTCCTTAGAAATTTCCGGTGTGAAGAAAGTAGAGAACACTTCGAAGGAAGAAGTATTGGAAGAGTTCCATAATATTGCATTGGCACAAGATTATATTTCTCAGGGTGGGATTGGATACGCAAAAACTGTCTTGGAAAAAGCGCTAGGTTCAGACCAGGCATCTGTAATCTTGAATCGATTGACTTCTTCACTGCAAGTCAGACCATTCGATTTTGCAAGAAAAGCTGAGCCAAGCCAAATCCTTAACTTTATCCAAAATGAGCATCCGCAGACAATATCATTAATACTATCTTATTTGGACCCTACACAGGCAGGGCAAATATTGTCTGAGCTGCCTCAGGAAATGCAGGCAGATATTGCAAAGAGAATAGCTGTTATGGATAGCACTTCACCTGAAATTATTAATGAAGTGGAGCAAATATTAGAACGGAAATTGTCAAGTACTGTTACCCAGGATTATACACAAACTGGCGGTATTGAAGCAGTTGTTGAAGTCCTTAACGGTGTGGACCGTTCAACAGAAAGAACAATCTTAGATGCACTTGAAATACAGGATCCTGAATTGGCAGAAGAAATTAAGAAAAGAATGTTTGTATTTGAGGATATTGTTACATTGGATAACCGTGCAATTCAGCGTATTATCCGTGATTGTGAAAACGAGGACCTCATGTTGTCACTGAAGGTTTCTGGTGACGAAGTAAAAGAAATTGTATTCAGCAATATGTCTGCAAGAATGGTTGAGTCCTTTAAGGATGAAATGGAATTCATGGGACCTGTCCGCTTGAAAGACGTCGAAGAAGCTCAATCAAGAATTGTTGCTATTATTAGACGTCTAGAAGACTCTGGTGAGATTGTCGTAGCTCGCGGCGGAGGAGATGATATTATTGTCTAGGCTTATTAAGTCAAGTTTGGCAAAAGAACAAACAAATGAAAAAATCATCTCCATAAAATACGTGAATAACTTTCAAAATACAGATGCGCATTCCGATGAAGATTACAAAAAAATTGTGGATAAGGCTAACCTTGAGGCTGCAGCAATCCTTGAAACGGCAGAAAAAGAAGCTGCAGCTTTAAGAGAGCTGCTTCAGCAGGAAAAGGATAACTGGCAAACTGAAAAAAACTTTTTGATAGAAGAAGCGCATCGAGAGGGGTATCAAGCAGGTATTCAAGAAGGTCAGCATGCTGGTTACTCAGAGTATGCAGAACTTCTTGAACAAGCGAAAAGTATTATCGAAGCAAGCAGGTTGGACTATGAGAATTATATTAATAGTGCAGAGACTGAAATTTTAGAGCTTGGTATGAAGGTTGCAGAAAAAGTTGTTCAAACAAGCATTACAGAAAACAAAGAACATTTCTTGCAGCTTGTCAAAAAAGTTTTGAAAGAAACAAGAGACCAAAAAGAAATTCAGCTTCATGTTAATCCAATTCATTATCAATACCTTCTCTCAGAGAAGGATGAATTATTGGCGCTGTTCCCAATAAAGCCTAGTTTGTTTATCTTCCCAGATGAATCAACAGCGGAAAATGACTGCATTATTGAAACTGCGACCGGAAGAATTGAAGCGAGTGTTGATACACAGTTGTTAATGATTAAACAGAAATTACTAGACCTATTGGAGAGTGAATGAGGATGAAAGCGGCAGAACTTCTATCATCGATTGATTCCATCGATCCCTATAAACGTTATGGCAGAGTGAAAAAAGTGGTTGGTCTAATGATAGAGTCGCAAGGTCCGGAAAGCTCCATTGGTGATGTATGCAATATATATGTAGGAACTAAGAAGAAACGAGTCATTAAAGCAGAGGTTGTCGGCTTTAAAGAAGACGGTATTATTTTAATGCCATACACGACAGTAAATGACATCTCGCCAGGCTGTCTAGTGGAAGGAACGTCTGACCCGTTAGAAATCAAGGCTGGTGCCGGCATGATTGGTACGGTCGTGGATGCATTGGGTATGCCCCTTGACGGATCATCCCTCCCGAAAGGGTTAAAGAGTGTGCCTATTGATCAAGATCCTCCGAATCCGCTGAAACGCCCGCCTATTTCTCAGTCAATGGAAGTAGGAGTGAGACTGATTGATGGCCTTCTTACTGTCGGTACGGGACAGCGTCTTGGGATTTTCGCAGGTAGTGGTGTGGGAAAAAGTACCCTTCTTGGCATGATTGCCAGAAACACGAAAGCGGACCTCAATGTTATCGCCCTCATCGGAGAGCGTGGCAGAGAGGTGAGAGAATTCATTGAAAGGGACCTGGGGCCAGAAGGCTTAAAGCGATCTATCGTTGTTGTTGCAACAAGTGATCAGCCTGCATTAATGCGGATTAAAGGAGCATATACTGCAACGGCGATTGCAGAGTACTTCCGTGATAAAGGCTTGAACGTAATGTTGATGATGGACTCTGTAACAAGGGTGGCGATGGCACAAAGGGAAGTTGGTCTTGCGATCGGCGAACCGCCAACAACAAAAGGATATACTCCATCCGTTTTCGCAATATTGCCTAAGCTTTTAGAGAGAACAGGAACAAATGAGCATGGCAGCATTACAGCATTTTATACCGTCCTTGTTGATGGGGATGATATGAATGAGCCGATTGCCGACACAGTTCGGGGAATATTGGACGGTCACTATGTATTAGACAGGGACCTTGCCAATAAGGGTCAATACCCAGCCGTTAATGTTTTGAAAAGTGTGAGCAGGGTCATGAATCATATTGTCCCGAAAGCTCATGTTCGTGCAGCAGAAAAGTTAAGGGATTTACTGAGCACCTATATCAATTCTGAAGATTTAATTAATATCGGGGCATACAAGAAAGGTTCATCTATGGAAATCGACACAGCCATCCGCTTATATCCTGATATTCTATCTTATATAAAGCAATCGACAGATGAAAAAATCTCCCTAGAAGAAAGTGTTCAGACGTTAATATCATTATCTGGAGTAGGGGATAACCGATGAGCTATAAGTTTAAGTTTGAAAAAATTATGACAATTAAAGAAAGAGAAAAGGATGAAGCGAGCGCTGACTACAACCAAGCTGTCAAACGCTTCGAGGAGGCAGCAGAGAAGCTGTATGAACTCCTGAAGCGGAAGGAAGAATTGGAAGAATACCAATCGAACGAGCTTGTAAGCGGACTTTCTGTTCAGTCGATCAGGCATCATCAGCATTTTATTAACAACTTAGCCAAAATGATTGAACATAGCCAGCAAATGGTCGTTAATGCACGTAATTCCATGAATTATTATCAACAGAAGCTGATTGATAAAAACTTGGAAGTGAAAAAGTTCGTCAAAATTAAAGAGAAGGATTTATTACATTTTATCCATACAGAAAAGGCACTAGAGGCAAAGCAGATGGATGATATCTCCATTCAGCAATATATGCAGCCGGGAAGGTTAGGTAGCTAATGGATAACTTAATTGATGACAAAAAGAAATCATTTAACTTTTTTCAACGTTTTTTGCTTATTGTTGTAATACCAATAATGTTTGCTGTAGTCGTTGCCTTAATCATAATGGTGTATTCTGGTGCAGATGTCGTTTCAAAAGGCAAGGAATTAATGGACCATATTCCATTTCTAAGTTCTGAAAAAGCTTCTACAGACCAGATAATAGAAGACAATAAACAAAATATCGCCGATTTAGAAAATCAGCTTAACGAGCAGCAAACAAATATAGAAACTTTAGAGTCACAGCTTAAGGTAAGTGAAGAGGAAAGCAAGGCACTGAAAGTTGATAAAATCAAGCTGCAAAATCAGCTTGATGAACTCAAAACAACACAAGAAAAAACGCAAAAAGCTTTCAATGACATTGTAAAGACATATGAGACGATGTCGGCAAAAAATTCAGCGGCAATTATCTCAGAAATGTCTGAGAATGAAGGGTTGAAAATATTGGCATCCCTTAAACCTGCTAAACTTGCGTCGATATTAGAGAAAATGGAACCTTCTGTAGCAAGTAAATATACAGAACTTTTAGCTGCATCTGATTCAAGCGCTACTTCAACAGATAATAGCAGCAATGAAACAGCATCGAATCAATAAAAGTAAATGTTTATGAGAGGAGGTGACAAGATGCTGCTTAATAGTGTGGGGATAAATACTACAGGAACTACATCAAGTCAGCTTTCCTTTAAAGCGGCAGATAAAAACAAATTTACATCAATGATCAGCGGGATGCTAAAAAGCAAAGGGTCACAAGAGACATCAGCATCAGAGCAAGAGAAAACTTCAAGTTTACAAGGCTTAGCTGACATTGTATCAGAAGAACCGATAGATCAAGAGAAACTCGAAGAAAGCTTGACTGCGATTCAGCAGCTTCTTGCTGCTAATGGAGAAGAAGGAAAGGATGTTTCAGATTCTTTAGAAACAGCCTACAATTTGGTGGTTAATCAATTGATGGAACTGTTGAATGGAATGGACTTTACAAGCGTTTCAGACGGCATGTTTTCAAACACTGATCTGCCAGATATGATCAACAACTTGAAAGCAATCCAGCTAGTTGCAGGGCAAGATTCTGATTTTCCATATACCAAGCAGCTTGCAGATATTATGCAGAGTATCCAAAAACTGTTCACAAGCTTAATGCAAGCAGCAGATGGCCCATCACAAACAGCTTCCCCAGCAGTAGAAGCGGCAGATAATATGTCTGGGACACAAAGCAGCAAAGCAGCTGTTAATGAAAAAGCTGGACAAATAATAAGCTTAAAAACACTGATTGACTCTATCGTTCAAAAAGTTGAGACACTTGCTAAAAAACAAGAAAATGCTACTGTGATGCCCCATAAAGTGCTTAATCCATTGCTTGTTGGAACACTTAAGAAGGCAGAAGCATCTGTTGCAGCAGTACCGCAGGAGTCAGCTGCAGAGTCAAAAGAAACAGACTCATCAAGCAAAACAGAGTGGAAAATGCCAGCAATTGCAGGACAATTTCAAAACAGCACTTCTTACGGGAAGCCAGGAGCATTAACTTTAATACAGCCATCAGGCAATCCAGTTTCTGCGGATCAACTGGAAGAACAGCTTGAAAATATTTTAAAGAGCAGTTCATTCACTAAACTAGGAAACAGCCAAAAGCTAATTTTAAGACTTGCCCCTGAAAATCTTGGTTCATTAAGGATTGAGATCCTGCAAAATGACGGGAATTTAGTTGCAAGAATTATGACAACAACAGCACAGGCAAAAGATGCACTTGATGCCAATATGAACAGCTTAAAGCATGGCTTGACCTCACAAAATATCAATGTTGACAAGATTGAGGTCTCCTTTGTTCAAACAGCCCAAGAAAAAGAAACAAAGGACCAGCAAAGCCAGCAGGAAAACAAACAGCAGCAGCCTGCAGATAAAGAAGGGAATAAAGCTACAGACAAGGAGCAAGAAGATACGAGCTTCCTAGAGGAACTTCTTCAAGCAGGATTGTAACGAAAGGGGTTTAAAACTTGGCAACTAAAATCGATGATTCTTCCTTATATTTATCAAGTTATCAGAACCAAACAACTAAAACGGGAAGTTCAAATCTTGGCAAGGATGACTTTCTTAAGATTCTGATAACACAATTACAAAACCAAGACCCGACAAACCCGATGGAAGATAAAGATTTTATCGCTCAAATGGCTACATTCTCAAGCTTAGAGCAAATGACAAATATGAACACAACGATGAGCAATTTTATCTCCTTGCAAACACAATCAAACTTGATCTCTTATGGCCAGTTTGTCGGCAAGGAAGTTTCATGGACGAGAGTGGATACGGATGCGCAAGGAGAACAGACAATAGCTTCTGGGGAAGGGAAGGTTGCATCTATTGCTTATAAAGGAACAGATGTTGAATTCACACTTGAGGATGGCACTGTTATAAACCCTGGAAATATTTCGTCCATACACAGTCAATCTGCTGACAATAATTTGGTCACTGCCAGCCAGTTGATTGGCAAAACAGTTTCCTACTTGAATGCCGACAATGAAGAAATCAGCAGCGTTGTTAAGTCAGTTTCGTTAAAAAATGGACAAATCCAACTTACATTGGATGATGTCAAACAAAGCCAGATAAATGCAGGACAAATTACGAAAATTGAATAGGAAGTGATTGGATGGATAGACCTATTTATCCTTCTTTAAAATCACAGGCTGTAATCAATAGTGGCATTAAGACAATTAAATCAACCACCAGCAACGCTTCTTTTTCATCACACTTGCAAAAATCAATGCTTTCACTTGACAAACTTTTAATCAGCAAACATGCATCACAACGCCTTGAGCAACGCGGTATTGTAATAGATGAGGAAAAATGGAAGCAGATTGAAGAGAAAGTGAAACAAGCAAAAAAGATGGGAGTCAAGGAATCACTCGTTTTGCTAAATGATGCAGCATTAATCGTCAGCGCAAAAAATAATACAGTGATTACGGCAATGAATCGTAAAGAAGCAACTGAGCAAATATTTACAAATATTAATGGCACAATAATTATGAATGAATAAAACTTATCTTTAGGGAGAACAGGCTGGACTGTAATGGAGGCCTAGCTGTGGAAAGAGAGAAGCAGCTTTACACTAGAAAGGGGAAAAATTAAATGTTACGTTCACTATATTCAGGAATCAGCGGTATGAAAAACTTCCAAACAAAGCTTGATGTTATCGGAAACAATATTTCCAATGTTAATACTTATGGCTTTAAAAAAGGGAGAACAACTTTCAGTGACCTTATCAGCCAAACATCTGCAGGTGCGACAGCACCAACAGCAACTGCAGGTGGTATCAATGCGAAGCAGGTAGGTCTAGGTTCTCAAGTTGCTTCTATTGACACTATCCATACACAAGGAAGCATGCAGACAACTGGAAGAACGCTAGATTTAGCGATTTCCGGTGATGGATATTTTGTTGTTCAAGATGCTGCAGGCTCAAACTTCTATACAAGATCTGGTAACTTCTATTTCGATGCAAATAGAAACATCGTAACATCAAGCGGTATGAAGTTGGCTGGAGCAGGTACTATTCCTGAAACAGCACAATCATTCAGTATCGGTACAGACGGAAGCATCACATATGTGGATGAAAATGGTGAAACACAAGATGCAGGACAAATTCAGCTTGCTAAGTTCTCTAACCCAGAAGGTTTGGATAAAGCCGGCGGCAACACGTACCAAGTATCAGGAAACTCTGGTCCCGCTACTATGACTTTTGCGAATGAAGGCGGAGCTGGAACTGTTAACAGCGGGTACTTGGAAATGTCCAATGTTGATTTATCTGAAGAATTTACAGATATGATTGTTGCTCAAAGAGGGTTCCAATCTAATACAAAAATCATCACTACTTCTGATGAGATTCTGCAAGAATTAGTTAACTTAAAACGATAATAAAAGGAGGAACAGGAAAGGTGAATAATTAGAACCCCTTTCCTGTAAATAACAGTGATAAATGTTACTCGATTAAACGGAAAGACTTTCAAGCTTAATGCATTATTTATTGAAACAATAGAATCCTTCCCAGATACGACCATAACATTGGCAAATGGGAAAAAGTATGTTGTGAAAGAAAAAGAAGAAGAAGTTGTTAAGTTGATGAGAGCTTTTTATCAATCTGTTAACCTTTTTGGATTACCGAACTTGGGAGAGAGAGACGATGAAGAACAATAAAGTCCTTGTTATTATGTTAGTTTTAATACTGACAATTGCTCTTGTTGGGGCAGGCGTATTCATGTATATTTGGAAATTCTCAGGGGAAAAAGAGGAGAAAGAACCTACTATTGATGAAGTAGTCGAAGCTTCTATTGATATTCCTGAATTGACTACCAATTTGGCAACCGATAACTTCATTCGCATATCCTTTAAAGTGCAAACAGATAGTAAAGAAGCAGCAGAAGAACTAGAAAAACGTGTTTTCCAAGTTCAAAATATTATCATTCAAGAGCTTTCTGAAAAAACACCGAAAGATATGCAAGGTAAAGAAGGTCAGGTTAAATTAGAAAATGATTTAAAAGACAAGATTAATGAGTTAATGCAAGAAGGTAAAGTAGTACAAGTATATATAACCAATTCTCTTCTCCAATAATAATGGGATGAATGAAAGAGATGGAGGTGAGGGTTTTTGTCAGGAGATATTTTATCCCAAAATGAGATTGATGCATTATTATCTGCATTATCATCAGGTGAGATGGATGCAGATGAGTTAAAGAAAGAGCAGCAAGAGAAAAAGGTAAAAGTCTATGACTTTAGAAGAGCACTGCGCTTTTCTAAAGATCAAATCAGAAGTTTGACCCGAATTCATGAAAACTTTGCAAGGCTTTTGACAACATACTTTTCCGCACAGCTTAGAACATTAGTGCAAATTTCGGTTACATCAGCAGACCAGATTCCTTATGAAGAATTTATCCGGTCGATACCGAAAATGACGATTCTGAATGTGTTTGAAGTCACGCCCCTTGATGGAAGAATCCTCATGGAAGTGAATCCGAACATTGCTTATGCAATGATGGACCGCATGATGGGCGGGAAAGGAACAAGCGTCAATAAAGTGGAGAACTTGACAGAGATTGAATCGAAGATTATGTCTAATACCTTCGAGCAGGCTTTCGATTACTTAAGGGAGGCGCTAGAGGATATCGTGGAGATTGAACCGACGCTTTCAGAATTTGAAGTGAACCCGCAATTTTTGCAAATGGTTTCTCCGAACGAAACAGTTGTCGTTATATCCTTAAATACAACAATTGGTGATACAAGCGGAATGATAAACATC
Organism: Bacillus sp. (in: firmicutes); assembly: GCA_031179905.1. Classification (GTDB taxonomy): domain Bacteria; phylum Bacillota; class Bacilli; order Bacillales; family Cytobacillaceae; genus Niallia. The sequence continues at coordinate 11,677 of JAPSHL010000093.1, forward strand.
TGTATACCGCATGTTGTTCTAGAGCCGATTATACCAAAGCTGTCTGGACACTATTGGATGCAGACAGAAAAGAAAGCGCCTGTGCCTGAAGTGGCTCAAGCTTTGCAAGATAACATTCAAAAATCGATTGTTCCTGTCGTTGCTGAATTGGGAACATCAGATATTTCTATTCAAGACTTTCTCATGCTTGATATAGGTGACGTTATAGAAATGAATCAAACGATAGATCAACCCTTGACTATTAAAGTTGGAGACATACCTAAATTTATCGGACAGCCTGGAAAAGTGAATAAGAAAGTTGCTGTTCAAGTATTAGGAACTTTAGAAAGGGGGAAAGAAGATGGTGAGTAACGGTATGCTTTCACAAGATGAAATTGATGCTCTATTAAAAGGGGATAACCCCGAGCCACAGGAAGAATTAGCAGTAGAGGATTACTTAACTTCAATAGAAGAAGATGCGTTAGGTGAAATAGGAAATATTTCATTCGGAAGTTCTGCAACAGCACTTTCTACTTTATTGAATCAAAAGGTGGACATCACAACACCAAATGTAACGGTTGTCCTGAAGAAAGACTTAGCAGAAGAATTTCCACATCCATATGTGGCAATCAGTGTGAATTATACAGAAGGTTTCTCTGGAATGAACCTTTTGGTTATCAAACAATCAGATGCTGCTGTCATTGCGGATTTAATGCTTGGGGGTGACGGCACCAGCCCGCCGGAAATGCTCGATGAAATCCAATTGAGCGCAGTTCAAGAAGCAATGAACCAGATGATGGGTTCAGCTGCTACATCCATGTCAACGATTTTTAGCAAAAAAGTGGATATTTCTCCGCCTGCTATCGACATCTTAAATTTGTCCGATGGAGAAGGCACAGAAACAATTCCGGATCATGATATATTCGTTAAAATCTCTTTCCGCTTAAAAATTGGGGAATTAATTGATTCGAATATTATGCAGTTATTGCAGCTAGATTTTGCGAAAAGCTTAGTAAATGGTTTATTGAATCCGACTGCTGAGCCTGTTGAACCGCCAGTGCCAACACAAGAAGTACAGCGGCATGAACCAGCACCGGCGGCAGCACCGCAAATGCAAACAAACTATGCAGAACCGACGCCAACTCCAACTTATGCTCCGCCGCCTCCGCCGCAAAGACAGGCGAGCCAGCCGCAGCACTTTGGAGCAAGCTATGGTGCAGCACAACCAAATGTACAGCCAGCTGTTTTTTCTAATTTCGAGACCTTCACACCAAATGAGAGTGAAGCAAGGAATTTGAACATGCTGTTAGATATTCCTTTAAAGGTTACAGTGGAGCTTGGAAGAACAAAGCGTTCTGTCAAAGAAATCCTTGAACTTAGCTCTGGTTCTATTATTGAGCTGGACAAACTTGCAGGGGAACCAGTTGATATTCTG
>JAPSHL010000094.1 GCA_031179905.1 Bacillus sp. (in: firmicutes)
AATGGAAAGCGTATCAAGGGTGTACGCATGATCATTATTTTCAGAAAACAATGATTTTTCAAACTTTTAAAAGAATTATTTAAAATAAGTACTAAAAACAGCCAATTTTGGAAATTATGAAAATACAAAAGGAAAAAGGAGCTATTAAAAATGAGAAAGCCTCGTAAACGATCATTCCAGGAGCTAGTGTCTGAAAATAAACTGCAATTGCTTAGAGACAGAGAAGCGATTGAAAAGATTGAAGAGCGTATTGAAAAGAAACATCTAAAAAAAGCAAGATAATTATTTAGTGAAAAATTTTGCCACACATCATCCATTCCTTTTTAGCACAAACTTCTAATAAAGGAGGGGATGAATGATGAGCAATCCAAAAAAAGACAGCAAACATTTTGTGCCTAGCCATATTGGAACTAAATCGAGAAGTTTCGGCGGCAATAAAGGTAAAAAAATGCAGGATACTTCAGGTCAGCATGCCCAAGTGATCCAAACAAAAGGTGAATAATAATTAGCTTCTGCACTCCTGTGCGGAAGTTTTTTTTGCATAAAAGGATGGAGCGATACAACGAAATAATTAACGAATATTCACGATTATGATACTATAAGAAGATGTAATTAAACTTATATGTAAGTGAAGTGAAAGTAGATAATGGAAAAGAAATTTGAAAATACAGTCAGTCATACAATAGCTTCTCTTGAAGAAGAATTTATGAATACGGGCGTTGTTAAAAACGAAAAAAAAGTTTTGTCTGCGATACAGTCTATAAATGAAGCAGAGAAACCACAGCTTGTTTCAAGATTGTTGACGATGGCGGCAATCTCGAGATTACAAGTAAATGAAAAGGATTCAATTGCATTAGCTTGGTTAAAAAAGGCGAAGGATTTAGATGCAGCAAATAAAGATGCAAATAAATATCTTTCCCAAAATGATTGGAAAAACTATGAAGGTCTATTGGACATGCTTAACTTTCCTGCGATCCGTGAGACGGATAACCGGACAGCTAAAAGGAAAATTGCTGAACAGTATATTAATAACTGCCGTAAGTTTCTTGATATGATCGATGATGAGAAGGAGAAATTAGAAGATAACAGTGAAACGGCATCGGCTTTTAATAATTCACTGGCTGAAGCTAAATACAAAGAAATTATTACTCTGTTAGATGAGGTAACGCAAAAAACATCTCAGCTTCTGCAATCTTCTGAGGAATATGAGGAATCAATCAGCGGTGTATTCCATACATCCATTTATTATGACAGTGTTAAAAAGCTGATTGAAGAGCTCAATGATTTAAAGTCTGCTTGGCTGGAAATATTTAAAGATGAAGATGCAAGCAAAGTTGATGCAGAAACAACTTCAGCACTAGAACAGCTTCAACAAATGATCGGCTTAGATAAAGTTAAAAATAGAGTTAAGGATTTTTACCAGTTCTTAAAATATCAAAACTCAAGGAAAAAACTCGGTTTCAATATTCAAGATGAGTTGAGCCTTAATATGATTTTTACAGGAAATCCTGGGACTGGAAAAACTACATTGGCACGGTTAATGGCCAAAATATATTACGAACTAGGAGTGCTGCCTAGTCAGGAAGTTGTTGAAACAGACCGCTCCCAATTAGTCGGCGGCTATATGGGACAAACAGAAGAAAATGTGCGCAATGTTGTGAAGCAATCACTTGGCGGTGTATTGTTCATTGATGAAGCATACAGCTTAAATAGGGACGGACAAGGAAATGATTACGGACAAACAGCAATCGACACACTGGTTTCTTTAATGACTAGCTCTGAATTCGGCGGAAAGTTCGCAGTAATATTAGCAGGTTATCCGGAAGAAATGAGACAGTTTCTTGACGGTAATCACGGACTGAGCAGCCGTTTCCCATCATCAAATTTTATACATTTACCTAATTATTCTGCAGAAGAACTTGTTGCAATCGGAGAAAAAATTGCTAATGATAATGACTATGTCATCAGTGAGGAAGGTAAACAGCAATTGGAGCTGCGCCTTGAAAAGGAACAGGTTGATGAAAGCTTTGGCAATGCAAGAGCTGTTAAAAACATTGTACTTGATGCGATTTTCAACAAAGGATCTCAAGCACAATCGAATAAGCAGTTCCTCACATATACCTTACTTGATGGTAATGATTTTGTTCAAACAGAGGAAGAGGCTTCAGATAACCCAGCAGAAGAACTAGATACCATGATCGGCCTGACAAAGGTTAAGGATGAAATGAAAAAAATCATCTCTTTTGTTAAAGTTCAGCAAGTTAGAAGAACTAATTCCAAAAAGAATTTGCCGATCCAGCTTCATGCTGTATTTACAGGGAACCCAGGGACAGGAAAAACAACAGTTGCGAAGCTTTATGCTCAGTTTTTAAAGGATTGCGGAATTTTAAAGCGTGGTCATCTTGTAGTAGCAAGCAGAGCTGATTTTATAGCAGGTTTTGTTGGCCAAACTGCGATTAAAACAAAAAAGAAAATCAGAGAAGCATTAGGCGGCGTTCTATTCATTGATGAAGCATATTCTCTATTATCAGGTTCTAACCAAGATTTCGGGAAAGAAGCGATTGATACACTTGTAATGGAAATGACAAAGCATAATGAAAATCTCGTTGTCGTATTGGCGGGTTATCCCGACGAAACAAAGGCATTACTTGAAAGTAACCCAGGATTAACCTCTCGTTTTAAGAAGTTTATTCATTTCGAGGATTACAACAGCGAGGAATTAATTCAAATCATGGAAGGATATGCAGCAAAATACGATTATCATTTAGAAAGTACGGCGAAACTTGCACTTCAGAACAGACTTGCGTCATTCCATTCAAATGGAAATGGACGCTTCGCGACAAATCTAGTGGACGAAGCAGTTCAAATGCAAGCATTGCGTATCATGGAAGCCGATAATGACAATCTAGACTACTCTATACTGACAGAGGCAGATATGCTCCATGCTTTAGACTCTTTTAGCAACAGTACAAATAATAAATAATAGACAATGGGCGGCTTGAATTCAGCCGCTTTTTTTATATAAAAAAGGACTATCCATAAAGGATAGCCAAATCAGCAGTTTTTATCTCAGGTGTGTAGTTTATGTGAAAAACTGCAGACTTTATTGTACTTTTTTTATTTGTAAATAACAAAGGTAATTTAAGCCAGTCTCAAATTACTGGTGTTCATTTGGTACTATAGAAATAAAAACTGGCAATCCCTTCAATAATATAAAAAAACACCGTAATTTTTGGGGAATACGACGACGGTTAGGACGCATGCATGGTTATAGGGGCTCTTATGGGGAGTGTGCTAATATTAATGGATATAAATTTATTTTTGCTCTAATAGTTCACCAAAGAAATTAATTTCATCTGCAATCTTAATTTTCATCTCATTATCTTCACATTTTTTACACTCGCTCACTAAAGTGTACAGATGCCTAATAAATAAAAGCATTTCATCATCTTTAATCATTGTAAAACTCCTTCTGAATAATTCGTACTAAATAATAGTAGTGAATCATATAATATATTGTTTTTTATTTCCATTAAGTGGGTAATTATAAGTATACCAAAACAAATGACTAGGAGTAAAGAATTATGGATCTAATTGAAAAGCTGCAGAAGAAAATAATCGAGACAGATTGGACAGAGCTAGTGAAAGTGGAGGAAGAGAAAAGAGAGGATTACATTAAAGAAGAAGTTATAGATGATACTGATACTTAAAATTGAAATTATCGGTGAGAGGATAGGCTGGTAGAAAACATTTGGGTGTAAGTTTTTAACATATTTCAAAATTTTTTAGACTGTAGACAAACTTTATTAAAAAGATAGTAGTCAGATTTTTATTTGAATATTAGCTTGAGATTATAGGAAATTGATTTCCGCTAGGGGTTCACTTTCCATTGAGCGAGCGCCGAGCTTGCTTCGGCGATTTGCTAATGAAAGTGTCTTCAGCTATCTTGTTATTCCCTTAGCAATCCCAAGCTGTTTCGAACAATTTCTGTTTGAATAAGGCTACTCCCTCATTTATTACACTGTTCACTTTTGTCGACAAGCTGAAAACACCTTTTTTGGTGTTTTTTATTTTGAGTTATTAAGGTAATATTAATAAGTAAAAATATCAATCGAAATTAAAGGTATATAGAGAAATGAGTATAAGCTGTCCGAAATTAACAAAATCAGCGCCTTGAATTGTGGGCATTTAAAAAGGAACTGCAGCCATACTGAATAGCTGAATACAGTAGATTTTTTGGTGCCTGCTGCTGAAAATTTCCTGGCAGTGTTTGATTATCAGCACCTTCTCATAAAAGAAAACTCGCAAAATAAGATTGTCGTTGAGGTTGTACAATCGGCATACAATAAGTAAGGACCATAGTTAATCGGTGATTAATATTTCACATTTTATGAATACATATAAATACCTATATGAAATAAGGTAGATTGATAATTAGTTATATGGAGGGGAGTATGACTGATTTAGATACAGAATATAAACTCTTACAATTGGAGATAAAGAAGCTTTCGATTCAGATGGAGAATACATCTGTGATGGCGAAAGGATATAAGGAGTTGTTAAGAAAAGAAATTAATTTGACATTAGAGCTGCAGAAAATCATTAATAGGATGATAGAGGAATAAGTATATTTGCTGGGAGGAGTCGATTTATAGCTGCTTCCGGTTTAGCGGCACTTTCCTTGATTAGTTGTAGAATTAACCATAAAATTAACAAGTAAGAAATAATGGTAAAGGAAGTGCAACTTGCTTTGGAATACGTACACAAACTCGATTTAAAAATTGATTATGCTGACACCGATATGATGGGTGTCGTGTATCATGCTAATTACTTAAAGTTTTTTGAGCGGGGAAGAACAGCGCTGATTGAGGATATTGGCTACAGCTATGTCGCGATGGAGGAAGCTGGATTCTTCGCTCCTGTTTATGATGTACAGGCAACTTATAAGAAGCCGTTAAGATACGGAGATAAAGCGTATGTGAAAACTTGGATTGATTTAAATGACGGTATTAAAACAGTGTATGGTTATCGGATTGAAAATGAGCAAGGTGACCTATGTGTAGAAGGATCAACTACACATATCATTGTTAGTAAGGATAATTTCCGCCCTAAATCATTCAAGAAAACATTTCCAGAGTGGTTCCAAAAGTATGAGGAGCTAAAAAAGAAATAACCCTTTTTAAGGAGATATAAAAAATATGGCATTTGGCATCAATAGAAAGGAATTGGCAGAGTGGAAGAAAAGGATTGATGAAGGGCAGATTGCTTTTTTGACCCACTATTGGCTGGATGATCGTTTTCCAGGCTGTAAGACGGTCACAAAGGTCGGCTGCGCGGATTTAAAAAGGCTCGAGCAGTGGGGAGCCAAGTACGGCTTGAAAAAAGAGTGGATTCATAAAAGGAAAGACGGCTACTCTCACTATGATCTTCTTGGAGATACACAAAAAAATATTCTGGAGAAGGAAGGAATCGATATTCTTCTCAAATAAAAAAAAGCAGGCTTTTAAGCCTGCTTTTCTGCGTAATGATATTCCGGTTCTTGAGCAGCATCATTAAAATCTGCATATAAATCATTGTTATCAAAATACCAAAGATCTTTTTCTTCAATATAATAATGGATTCCGTCTTTTTCTAAGCTAACTGCCGAATTCACAGGCTTTTCGTTAGAAATTCCTAGTGAAAATCCTTGTTGAACAGTGCTGCACCCTCCATATCTTGCAAAAAATCTTACATAATCTCCTTCATTAAGAAGCATTTCACCTTTATACCACTCTGCTGCTTTATCACTAACTACTATTTTCATTTCAGCACCTCTTTTTTGAGTTTAGATTAACCCTCACTTTTATTATAAAGGATAAACATATACTATGCACATAATTAAACTGTCTGTAATCTTATTTAGGCTGCACACTTTTTAGCATATGTGTCATAATCTCTTTATAGCTTTCCTCACTGTCAGGCATTCCAAGACTACCAGCTTCTTCAAGAGGAACCATTTTATAGTCCTTATCATTTTTGCTGTACACATATGTAGGATAAAAGGAAGGGACCTCTATTTTTTTCGTTATCTTGCCGTCAAGCTCGGCTTTTGTCACTTTGACTGTGACCATTCCGCCGATATCTCGATAATCACCAGCTTGTCCTGACAGGAAATTTCCGAGTGAATAGACAACAAGGGATTTTTCACCGTTTTTGTCATACATCCATTCAATTGGCTGCAGTACATGTGGATGACCGCCGAAAATAATATCAACACCTTCATTAACAAGATATTGAGCAAGCTCTTTTTGTTCTTCATTTGGATTGCGTTCATATTCAGTGCCCCAATGAATACCCATTACCACAAAGTCAGCTTGCTTTTTCGCCTTTGCTATCTCTTTTTTCATTGTTTCCTTATCAATGAGATTGACGATATAGTCGTCCTTCTTCGGAACAGTAATACCATTCAAGCCATATGTGTAAGAAAGATAAGCAATTTTTATGCCGTCATGTTCCATGATGCGGAGCTTTTGCTGATCTTCTGAACTTTCAAACGTACCGACATAAGGCAGGTTGATTTTTTTTAAGTACTCTAATGACTGCTTTTGGGCATCTACACCTCTGTCTAAAGAATGATTATTGGCAGTTGTCACAATGTCGACACCTGCATCGACAAGCGCATCTGCGACTTCATGGGGACTATTGAAAGCAGGATAGCTAGATAATCCGATTTTTTCTCCTGCGACGATAGTTTCCTGATTTGCCATAAGAATGTCTGGCTTTTGTAGTTCTGATTTCACTTCTGCAAGCATTGGTCGAAAATCAAAACCGTCTTTTGCTTTTGCTTCATTATATACCCTATCGTGAATAAGAATATCTCCTACAGCACCGATAGTAGCTTCCTTGCCAATCTTTTTTTCGTCGAGTTGACTTTTCTTCATAGGCTGATCGCTGTTTGTATAGCTGCTCTGATTTTTTAATATTGCTGGATTAAGCTTAAAAGTAAGATAAGCTGCAATAGATATTCCAATAAAAGCAAGCAGTATATAAAGCTGGATTTTTTTCATTATTCATTCCTGCCTTTAATTACGTTTTCCTAAAACAGATAACTTCTATTATAGGATAACAAAAAAGCACGATGAATTTCGACTAATTTCGCAAAATGGGAATATAGTGAAATTTCTGATAAAAAATATTGTTAGCCTAACGGCAGCTTAATGATAAATTTTGTTTCTACTTCAAGCTCGGACTGAACGATAATCTTGCCCTTAGCCTGGTTAATAATTGACTGGCAAATATTCAATCCTAATCCAGTTCCTGTTTTTTTTGTTGTAAAATAAGGGGTAAATAATGTTTCCAATGCTTTTGGCGAAATTCCGCACCCATTATCCGTAATAGAAATAACCCCATATTGATTTTCCACAGAAGCACTTATAAGAATGCGACCTTTTTCATAGCTCGCTTCAATCGCATTTTTTAGAAGGTTTGCCAGCACTTGTGCCAGCTGATGCTGCGGTAACTGCACTTTAAAGTCGCTGGAAAAGATAGCATCAAGCTGGAGGTTTTTATTTTGGATTGCTTGCTCGAAAAGATGCATAGATTTAGTGATGGCTTGCCTGATGTCTGTAGGTTCTTGCTGGAAGGAGGCAGGAGTGTTATCGTGCACCATTTCATGGAGAAGATTGTTTGCTCTGTCCAATTCTTCAATCGCGATTTCAGTGTAAAGAGATCTTTTTAAATCAGGTAATTCGGGATTGGCAAGAAGCTGAAGGAGTCCACGGACAGCGCTTATTGGATTTTTGATTTCATGAGCATAGCCAGCTGCAGTTTTATGAGGGTTGCTTAGAAGTTTATGGTTGTCTAACATAGATTTCATCCGTCCTTTTCTAATTAGTTAATAAACTTTATGACGAAAAAAATCAAGATATGTCAGAAAAAAGAAAAAAACCATCACTAGCGACGGTTTTTAATGATATTTAATTTATAGCCAGGTGATTTTAGGTTCTGTTTTATTTATTATTCGTTTAATATTAGCCCGATGTCGATATACAACAAATATAGTCAAAATCGCAAGGATGGCAATTAAAAGCTTGTCATTCCAAAGGATAATCGAGTAAATCAAACCTGCAGCGCCTGCAACCATGGATGATAGGGAAACATACTTCGATAAGTATAGGCACAGGAAAAAAACAACCATGATAATAACAAACAACAGTGGTTCATGCCCAAGTAAAATACCAGCAGATGTTGCGACAGCCTTCCCGCCCTTAAAGCCTGCAAATATTGGATACATATGGCCGATGACCGCTACGACACCAAAGATTAACGGATTAACACCGACATTAATATCTGTGAACAGTCCTAGCAACAGGGGCAGGCATGTTGCGAGCGTTCCTTTCAAGATGTCTGAAAACGTTACGACAAATCCTGCTTTTTTACCTAGGACACGAAACGAGTTCGTACCACCTAGGTTTCCGCTTCCATGTTCTCTTATATCTATATTATAAAAAGCCTTACCAATAATTAAACCGGAAGGAATGGATCCTATCAGATAGGCTAAAATAATTAAAATGGCAATGATCAATGCTAACTCTCCTTCATTCTATGTATATGGATATTGTACCACGTATTTAGAAAATCTCACATTTTTTTCGAAAAAATCTTCCAGTGATTGTGTTTTATCTCTGATATATAAGGGAAAAGAGTTATTATTATTTTTTTGTACTTTGGGGGAAAAGAAATGAGAATATCAAAAAAGAGGCTGGCAGTAAATATACTTATAGTATTTTTGGCCGTATATTTAAGCGTTCTGCTATATCATACACTCAAACCGTTGCCACAAGGGATTTCGTATGAAGGTGAGATACATTTAGTGGAGGATAAAGAGATAGAGTTTCTTGAGGATACGACATATAAGGATGGAAAAGGAAATCAGAAACAGCATCAGGAAATAATAGCACGCATGCTTGATGAGATAGACAAAGCAGAACAATTTATTGTGATTGACATGTTTTTGTTTAATAGTGATACGAATGATGATCAAACATATCCGAAAATTGCTGAAGCTTTTATGGACAAGCTTGTTCAGAAGAAACAAAAAAATCCTGGTATTAAACTCATTTTCATAACTGATCCTGTTAATACAACCTATTATTCTTATCCGTCTCCCGAACTAGATAAACTAAAATCTATCGGCGCGAAAGTTGTAGAAACGAATATGGAAAGTATGCCTGATTCAAACCCGTTGTATTCTGCTTTTTGGAGGATGACTATAAAGTGGTTCGGGCACGGAGCGAAGGGGCATCTTCCTAATCTCTTAGCAGACAGCGGTCCCGATGTAAGTTTAAGATCTTATTTAAACTTACTGAATGTAAAGGCAAATCATCGAAAGGTGCTGATTACCGATAAATCAGCAATCGTATCGTCAGGGAATATCCATAATGCAAGTGGATATCATTCAAATATTGCCTATTCAGTAAAAGGAAATATTATTAACGATCTCCTTGAAACAGAGGAAAGTGTCTATAGATTGATGGACGAGACAACTTTTCCTGCCGTGAAAAAGACAAAAGAAAAAGGCGATGTTAAACTGCAGCTCCTGACAGAAGGCAAAATTGCCAATCATGTTTTAAAAGAGATTCATAACACTAAGAAAGGCGATACAATCTCGATAGGGATGCTGTATCTTGCAGACAGGCCAGTTATGGAGGAACTGATTGCAGCAGCGGCACGAAATGTTGATATCCGGCTTATTCTTGATCCAAACCAAAACTCCTTTGGTAATAAAAAGGCGGGACTTCCGAATATACCAACCTCAGCTGAGCTGATTAAAAAAGGTAATAATCATATTAAGGTGAGGTGGTATAACACTGGTATGGAACAATATCATTCTAAGCTGATGCTTATAGAAAAAAACAAGGAAAATGTCGTTATTGCAGGGTCTGCCAACTATACAAGAAGAAATCTTCATGATTTAAATTTGGAAACAAATATAAAAATAGTTGCTGAGCCTGATAAAAATATAATGAAAGAAACGGAACGTTATTTTAATAAACTTTGGTTAAATAAAGACGGAGACTATACAAAGAACTACAGCACGGAAGGTGAACTCCCTGCATTCCGTTACTTACTGTACCGCCTGCAGCGTATTCTTTGGTTCACCACTTATTAGGAATACATTAAAATTCAGTGATCGGGCAGTTTCGTATACAAGCGACAAGGAGTCCTTTATAATGAAAAGAAGAAAAAATGGACTTAAAGTCATACATAAAAAACGAAATATAAGTGTGGGAGCTGAAATAAGGTGCCTTGGAATTTTTCACAGATGAAGGAACTTAGCGAAAGACTTGAAGCAATGAAAAGCTTGGCGGAGGGATTTTCCAAAAGAGCAAGGGATGTAGATGAAAACGGAACTTTCCCATATGAAAATATTAGTGAGCTTAAACAACGCGGCTATACATTCTTAACAGTGCCCGCAGAATATGGCGGCAATGAGATATCTGTATATGAAATGGTACGGCTGCAAGAAGCAATTGCTATTGGTGATGGTTCGACTGCTTTAGCGATTGGCTGGCATATGGGTGTTATCCGCAATATGTATGAAAACAACTGGGAGCCGTCCCTTCTTGATGAAATATATACAGAAATCAAGGCTGGTGCTCTCGTGAACAGTGCTGCAACAGAGCCGCAGACAGGAAGTCCGACAAGAGGAGGGAAACCTCAAACTACAGCAGTACAAAGCGGAGATACTTGGGTAATTAATGGAAGAAAATCCTTTACATCGATGTCGCCGATGCTAGACTACTTCATTGTCAGTGCCTCAATTAAGGAAACAGACGAGGTAGCCAATTTCTTAATCGCAAGAGATAATCCAGGCTTAAGGATCGAAGAAACTTGGGACAGTATAGCTTTAAAAGGAACAGGGAGCCATGATGTATATTTTGAGGATGCAGTAATTGAAAACCGTTATTTAGTGGAGAAACTTGGTGGAGCAAGAAAAATTAACCCATGGCTTCTTCATATCCCTGCTTGTTATTTAGGTATAGCGGGAGCAGCACAGAAAGAGGCAGTTAAATTTGCAAAAGCTTACTCGCCAAACAGCATTACAGGAACAATCAGTGAACTTCCGAATGTGCGTACAAAAATTGGAGAGATGGAATTGAAAATGCAGACTGCAAAGCATTTCTTATATTCTGTCAGCAAGAAATGGGATGAGGCAACTAAAGAGGAGCAGCAAGCCTTAGTCCCAGAAATGAGCGCAGCGAAGCATTTTGTTACTAACACAGCGATTGAAGTAGTAGATTTAGCTATGCGCATTGCAGGTGCAAGGAGTCTGTCAGCCAGCAGTCCACTTCAAAGATATTATCGTGATGTGCGGGCAGGATTGCATAACCCTCCTATGGACGATATGACCATTTCCCAGCTTGCCGACAAGTCGCTTAAAGAAATTAATGAATGATATAAAAAAAGAACCCAAGAGGAATACTCTTGGGTTTGCTATGTAACAAGGTCAGGCTGCATGATTCTCTGGTCTTTTTTTTCTGCGAAAGTGCAATAATCGCTGTTTTAAAAACAACTCCCATTTTGCCGGCCCATATAAATAGCGTTTGACACTAAAAATAATGGTTTCCTCCAATAAAAAGAAAAAAAGTAATCCCCAAAGCAAGTATTTAATAGTAAGCCCTCCTTGTTGATGCCACTCAATCTTCCAGCTGTTATTTATTTAATTTTCTGTAATATATATCCATTGTATCATGAAATTGTAACTAATGTTAAAAAGATATTAGACCTGAAATTTCCATTTTATTTTTTTCAGGAACAGTTTATGCTAAATTAGATAAAATATAAAAAAACTGATGCAAAACTATTGAAAACTTACAAAAAATGACGCATAATCAATTCTTGTAACTTTCTAATGAGTTTAAAAAATTTATTTGTTAAAGGGAGATGGAAGATGAAAATAAGAGTTTCTGCCGTGCAGTATATGCTGAAAAACATTAAGTCATTTGAAGATTTTGCTAAGCAATGTGAACATTATGTCCGAACGGCACAGGAATTTGGCGCTGAGTTTGTTTTGTTTCCTGAATTCTTTACAACACAATTATTGTCGATGGGTGACGGCCAAAACCCGTTAACCATTAATGAGTTGCCTGGATTTACAGAACAGTACCAAAATCTGTTCCGAACATTTGCTGTACAAACTGGCATGCATATTATCGGTGGAACTCATGTTATCCGCAGGGATGACAAATTATTTAATGTTGCCCATTTATTTTATCCTGACGGAAGAATAGAAGAGCAGGCTAAGCTTCATATCACTCCGACAGAGGTAGAGGAGTGGAATATGGAAAAAGGCGACAGCTTCCGTATATTTGAAACTGATAAAGGTAAAATAGCGATTTTGACATGTTATGATATAGAATTTCCAGAAATTGTTCGCATGGCGAAAGCAAAAGGTGCTGATGTTATCTTCTGTCCATCTTGTACAGATGATCGTCATGGCTTCCATCGTGTGCGCTACACTTGCCACGCACGAGCAATCGAAAACCAAGTGTATGTAGTCGTAACAGGAACTGTTGGCTCCTTAACGAATGTTGATTTTATGCGTGCGAATTTTGGCCAGGCGGCTGTCATTACTCCTAATGATATCCCATTTCCTCCAAAAGGCATTATGGCAGAGGGCGAGCTGAATGATGATATGGTTATTACTGCAGATCTTGACCTTTCTCTTCTATATGAGGTTCGTGCAAAAGGGTCTGTAACAACTTGGAGAGACAGACGTACAGATATCTATACAGATTGGGAAACAATTGAAGGCTGATATGTATTACAGCAGCAGCTTTTATATATATGAAGGAAACAAACCTAAGCAATGCCAGGTTCGTAATTATTGTGAAGCGGATTTTGAAGAATTGATTAAAATCCAGAAAAAATGTTTTCCGCCTCCGTTTCCGTCAGAGCTTTGGTGGACACAGGAACAGTTGACGAACCATGTATCTATTTTTCCTGATGGAGCAATCTGTGTGGAGGTTGACGGAGTATTAGCCGGTTCATTGAC
>JAPSHL010000323.1 GCA_031179905.1 Bacillus sp. (in: firmicutes)
CTTTTACATTTCACCCATTATTTTCTGCAGCTGTTAAAAAACTATACCCAGATGCTGCGAGGATTTAAACAAAAAAAAGCAGCAATTAATGAATCTGCTGCCTTCCTGTTATACCGAAAGAGAAGAAGAGAACATATAGGTGCGATGATGGTAGCGTATGCTGAAAATCAGCCCCATTGCCATCATATTCGTCATTAGGGAGCTACCTCCATAGCTGATGAAAGGGAGCGGAATTCCTGTAATAGGAAGGAGTTGAATGGTCATGCCGATGTTTTCAAATACATGGAATGCAATCATGCTGATGACACCGACACATATATATATACTGTATGGATCGTTTGATAGAAAAGCAGTTCTTATTAAATGATATATAAGCAGGAAATAGAGAATTATCACGATGCTCCCGCCAATGAAGCCATATTCCTCCCCAATGATTGTAAATACAAAGTCTGTATGCCTTTCAGGGATGTAAACCTCGACATTACCATAACCTTTTCCTGAAATAAGTCCTGAGCCAATCGCCTGCAAGGACCAAACGAGCTGTAACCCGGAATCTCCTGCTTCAACAGGATCAAGCCATGAGTCTATTCTGGCAAACTGATACTGATCAATGCTCAAGTACTTGGCGAGCAGGCTTCTGCCGAAAACAGCTAAATACATTACGAGAGCACCAAAAGAAATAGCTGATCCATATAATGGAATAATAATCTTCCATGTGATACCGGAAACAAGAATCATACCTGCAAGTATTGCCATTAATACAAGTGTAGTCCCAAAGTCTTGAACGATAACAAGTCCAATTGGAATACCTGCTGTAATGCCCATCTTGCATAAAAGGATAAAATCTGTTTTTAATGTTGTATAAACAGTCTTTTCATGATGATCATGGATAATCTTTGATAACGCCATTATCGTAAATACTTTCATATATTCAGAAGGCTGAACACTGCCGACAGACGGAATGACATACCAGCTTTGCGCACCGTTTCGTTCAGGAGTGAATTCAGTAATAGGAGCGAAAACAAGGCCGAGAAGGAGGGCGATGCCTATTCCATATAAAATCCACGTCAGCTTCCGAATCTGGTCATTATCAAAGTAGGTGATAACAGCGATTGCAATTGAGCCGATTACATACCACATAATTTGTGTGGGCAGAAAATCTTTGTCAGCACTATAAATCGACACACAGCTTGTCAAACAAAACAGCAACAGCAGCAAACATAATGTCCAATCAAATTTATCTGAAAAACTGTTGTTTCTTCCTCTCATAAGAAAACTCCTTATATGTAACTGGAAATGAATTACTATTATTTAGACGGAGATAATGAACTAATTGTTTCCATTTTTTTATATTAACGAAAATAAATTAAGTTTTGTTTAAGGCGGAAAAAAACGCCTCATTAGAAGAAGATGAACATTCTAATGAAGCGTCTGCTCTTACGTAAGGTGTTTGAGGAAGGCACTTGCGATGCCGAAATAAATAAATAAAGAAAAAATATCATTCAAAGTAGTAATAAGTGGACCTGATGCAACTGCCGGATCAATTTTAAAGCGGTATAAAATCAGTGGAATAATCGTACCTGACAGTGTGCCGATAATGAGTGTAAAAAACAGTGAGCATCCAACAACAAATCCTAAAATAGGATCTCCTTGCCATATATATGCTATTAACGTGATGATAATGCCACAAGTTGCTCCGATTATAAGTCCGACAAGTAATTCCCTGAGTATTACCTTTGTAATAATCTTTTTATTAATAGTATTAGAAATTAATCCGCGGACAATGACTGCGAGTGATTGAGTTCCAGTATTACCAGTCATCCCGGAGATCATTGGCATGAAAAAGGATAATGCAACTGCTTTACTAAGTATATCTTCATAGGAACTGATGATGCTGCCTGATACTATGCCGATAAACAAAAGCAAAATAAGCCAAGGCAGCCTGCGGTATGCAGCAACATGAGCTTTCGTATCGAAGTCAATATCCTTACCGCCAGCTGATAATTTTTGAATATCTTCATCAGCTTCTTGGATGACAACATCAATAATATCATCGACTGTTACGATACCCATCAGCATGTTTTCCTCATCTACAACTGGAATGGCTAAGAAGTCATATTTTTGGATGATGTGTGCCACTTGCTCCTGGTCTTCGTTAACAGAAACACTGATTACTCGTTCGTACATAATATCCCTGATTTTATCTTGCGGCTCTGCAATCAATAAATCTCGATAAGAAACAACTCCCACCAATTGCCGCTTTTGATCGATGACATAAAGGTAGCTTAATGTTTCTGCGAAATCAGCAAAGCTCTTTAACTTGTCGACAGCTTCCCGTGTCGTATAATAATCCCGTATCCATACAAAACGGTTTGTCATTAATCGGCCGGCTGTTTCATCTGGGTAGTTCATTAAGTTTTGAACGATGATAGATTCTTCTTTTTTCATACCGGAAAGCAATTGTTCTGTTGTTTCTGGTGAAAGTTCATTAAGAAGGGAAGCGAGGTCATCGTTATCCATTAAATCGAGAACCTTCCCTGTCTTTTCAATACCAAGCTTATTCAATATATCAAGCTGCTCTTCTTTATTGATCTCTTCGAGCAGGTTTGCTAATAAATCTGTATTAAGAAAAAGGAGAAAATGGGTCCTATGCTTATCGGGGAGTGTTTCATAAATTTGAGCAATATCGTATGGCTGAAGCTCATCAACGATTGTTTCAAATTCTGCTTTTTTATTTTCTTTCAGTGTTTTAATAATGTGAAGTGTGATTTGATTGTCTGACATATTTTGTATCATACTTCCCACCCCTTTCTGCCGAAGTCATAGTTGTTATAC
Source organism: Bacillus sp. (in: firmicutes) (assembly GCA_031179905.1). Lineage (GTDB taxonomy): Bacteria > Bacillota > Bacilli > Bacillales > Cytobacillaceae > Niallia. The sequence goes on from JAPSHL010000323.1 coordinate 2,836, forward strand.
CCTGTACTATTATATGAAATAAACAACAAGAATGAAATGGATATTTTTTGTACCGTCTGCTGTAAAAAGTGTGTCAAGTTTTCTGACAATTAACTTGCTGCCAGAGAAGATTAGGTTAATATTATCTTATAAACATTAATTTAATTATGTTACTTTCGTATAACCTTAATAATTGGGTTAAGGGTCTCTACTTAGAAACCGTAAATTTCTAGCTACGAAAAAACAAGCATTGTTTCGCTTGTTTTTTTTCGTAGCTTTTTATGTTTAAAGGAGGAATAGGACAATGGGGACAATATTAATTAAGAATGCGCAAATCGTAACAATGAATGGACAGGAAGAAATAATAAACGGGGATATTTTAATTGAAAATGATCTTATTAAGGAAATTGGACCAGAAATCGATTCTAACAGTGTAGATAAAATTATTGACGCAGCAGGGCATACGGTAATCCCAGGCTTTGTACAGACCCATATTCACTTATGCCAAACTTTATTCAGAGGCAAAGGTGATGACTTAGAGCTGATGGATTGGCTTCGCAAGAGGATCTGGCCTTTAGAAGCTGCTCATGATGAAGATTCGATTTATTACTCAGCAATGCTAGGTATCGGGGAGCTGGTGGAAAGCGGAACAACCACAATAGTTGATATGGAGACGGTTCATCATACCGATTTTGCTTT
>JAPSHL010000095.1 GCA_031179905.1 Bacillus sp. (in: firmicutes)
CACTGTACCTGTAAAGGGTATCGTAACAATGTGTGCGCCAATGTACATTAAAAGCGAGGAAGTCATGTATGAGGGTGTCCTTGAATATGCTCGTAACTATAAGGTAAGAGAAGGAAAATCGGAGGAAGTCATTGAACAAGAAATGGCTAAGTTCGCTCCTATGAATACTTTAAAAGAGCTGCAAGGCTTGATTTCAGAGGTCCGTCAATCAGTGGATTTAATTTATTCCCCTGTTTTTGTCATACAAGCAAGACATGACCACATGATTAATACAGATAGTGCAAATATTATCTATAATGAAGTGGAAAGTGATGTAAAAGAGATTAAATGGTATGAGAATTCTGGCCATGTTATTACACATGATAAAGAAAAGGACGAGGTTTTTGAAGCCTTTTACCAGTTTATTGATCGATTAGATTGGAGTAATTAATAAAAGGAGGTTGTTTGCTTGGATATAATTCAAGAGCATATAGAAAAGCTGCTGCATTATATGAAAGATGAGGCGTATAAGCCCCTGACAGTACAGGAGTTGGAAGAAGCATTTGGAATTGAAGATTCCTCTAACTTCAAGGAGTTCGTCAAGGCATTAGTGCAGATGGAAGAAAAGGGTTTGGTCGTAAGAACAAGAAGCAATCGTTACGGTTTGCCTGAAAAAATGAATTTAGTGAAGGGTAAAATATCCGGCCATGCAAAAGGTTTTGCTTTTGTTATTCCAGAAGAGCCTGGCTTGGATGATATTTTTATCCCGCCAAATGAAGTGAAGACAGCGATGAATGGCGATATCGTTCTTGCCCGTGTAACTTCAGAAAGTTCAGGTCAAAGACGAGAAGGAACAATCGTCCGCATCCTAGAAAGAGGAGTACAGCAAATCGTCGGTACATATTCCGAAAGCAAGAATTTCGGTTTTGTAATTCCCGATGATAAAAAGATTGCCACAGACGTGTTCATTCCCAAAGGCAGCACAAAAGGTGCTGTAGAAGGGCATAAGGTTGTCGTGAACCTTACTGCATACCCAGAAGGAAGAAAGAATGCTGAAGGAGAAATTACCAAGATACTGGGACATAAAAATGACCCAGGTGTTGATATTTTATCTGTTATTCATAAGCATGGACTGCCGCTTGCTTTTCCTGATGAAGTCATGGAGCAGGCTGACAGCGTTCCAGATGAAATCGATGAAAGTGAAATCCAAAACAGACGTGATTTAAGAGGTCAGCAGATTGTCACAATTGATGGAGCTGATGCTAAGGACTTGGATGATGCTGTAACGGTTACAAAGCTTGAAAACGGCAATTATAAGCTCGGTGTCCACATTGCCGACGTTTCTTATTATGTGACGGAAGATTCACCAATTGATGTTGAGGCACAAGACAGAGGCACAAGCGTTTATTTAGTTGACCGAGTAATTCCGATGATTCCTCATCGCTTGTCAAATGGGATTTGTTCCTTAAACCCTAAAGTAAACCGACTGACATTATCTTGTGAAATGGAAATCAGCCCAAGCGGTGAAGTAGTCAGCCATGAGATCTTCCAAAGTGTTATTAAGACAACAGAACGAATGACCTATGCTGATGTAAATTCCATCTTGAATGACAAAGACGAGGAGCTGCGAGACAGATATGCAGAGCTTGTTCCAATGTTTGAAAGAATGGAAGAGCTTGCGCAAATTCTCCGTACAAAACGGATGGGCAGAGGAGCAATCGACTTTGATTTTAAAGAGTCAAAAGTTCTGGTTGAAGAAAACGGCAAGCCCAAAGATATCGTGCTGCGTGAACGTTCGGTCGCAGAAAGACTAATTGAAGAGTTTATGCTTGTTGCCAATGAAACTGTTGCTGAGCATTTCCACTGGCTTCAAGTACCTTTTATCTACCGTATTCACGAAGACCCGAAGGAAGAAAAGCTGCGCAGATTTTTTGAATTTATTACAAACTTCGGCTATATCGTGAAAGGGACTGCGAATGCAGTTCACCCGAGAGCTCTTCAAGAAATAATTGAAGAGGTGCAAGGCACACCAGAAGAAATGGTTATATCGACTGTTATGCTTCGCTCCATGCAACAGGCAAAATATTTCCCAGAAAGCCTCGGGCATTTCGGTTTGTCAACAGAGTTCTATACTCATTTTACATCACCGATCAGACGCTATCCGGATTTAATTGTGCACAGACTTATTCGCACATATCTTGTAGAAGGAGACATTAGTGCCCCTACTCAAGAGAAGTGGAACATCAAGCTGACAGACATTGCTGAGCATTCGTCCAATATGGAAAGACGCTCTGTTGAGGCTGAACGTGAGACAGATGAACTCAAAAAAGCAGAATATATGCTAGATAAAATCGGTGAAGAATATGACGGTATCATCAGCTCTGTCACTAACTTTGGAATGTTTGTTGAGCTTTCCAACACGGTTGAAGGTCTTGTTCATGTCAGCTATATGACGGATGATTATTATCGGTATGATGAACGCCATTTTGCCATGATTGGTGAAAGAACAGGCAAGGTATTCCGAATCGGTGATGAAATTACCGTGCGTGTCGTTAATGTTAATAAAGAAGAACGCGCTATCGACTTTGAAATCGTCGGTATGAAGGGAACTCGCCGCAAAGATCCTAAAAAAGAAGGCAAAGTATTTTCTACTGGCAGCACATCTCGTGCGCCGCGAAAAGGAAAACCTGGAGCCGGCAAAGATGCAAGTAAAGGCAGCGGCAATGGCTCCAGCAATGGTGAAGGAAAACGCAAGGGCAAAAAAGAAAGAAAATTTTATGAAAATGCCCCTAAAGCAAAAAGAAAGAAAAAAAAGCGCTGATTGAAGCTTTAAGAAAGGGAAGCATTCTTGCTTCCCTTTGACAAAGCTCATCAAAATTGTCCGAACAGAGATAATTTGATACAATTAGTATAAAGGTAGGGGAAGTTAAATGCCAAAAGGTGAAGGGAAAGTGGTCGCACAAAATAAAAAAGCGAATCACGATTATTTTATTGAGGAAACATATGAAGCAGGCATCGTGCTGCAAGGAACAGAGATTAAGGCAATCCGTGCTGGCAGGGTCAACCTGAAAGAATCATATGCCCGCGTTCATAACGGCGAAGTATTTTTGTACGGTATGCATATAAGCCCATATGAACAAGGAAACCGTTATAATCATGAACCGCTGAGAACACGCAAGCTGCTGCTTCACAAAAAGCAGATTAACCAATTGATCGGCGACACGAAGGAAATCGGTTATGCATTAGTTCCATTGAAGCTTTATATGAAAAACGGCTTTGCCAAGGTTTTAATCGGACTAGGTAAGGGTAAGAAAAACTATGACAAGCGTGAAACATTAAAGCGTAAAGAAGCAAACCGCAGCATCGAGCGTGCTTTAAGAGAAAGACAAAAAATGTAATCCAAAAACTTACAATTGAAATCTAGGATGTTTATGTTATAATAAATTATGTCGTTAAGACATGCATAACTTAAAGCTCCTATTTTTGAGCTTCCTAACGTTAACGCAAAAGCGTGGATCCTGTGATGTAACAATTACAAGATTTTATCCTTATGGGGACGTTACGGATTCGACAGGGATAGTTCGAGCTTAAGTTGCGAGTCGAGGGGATCGGCCTCGTTAAAACGTCAAAGCCTATAACTGGCAAACAACAAAACAACTTCGCTTTAGCTGCTTAATAGCGCTTAGCGGTTCCTCCCTCCATCGCCCATGTGGTAGGGTAAGGGACTCACTTTAAGTGGGCTACGCCGGATTCCACCGCCTGAGGAAGAAGGAAGAGAACAACCAGGCTAGCTCATCGGACGCCCGTCAGCAGGCATAAGAATGAGCGAATTGCGAATATGTTGACTACACTCGTAGAAGCTTAAGTGCCGATGTTTCTGGACGTGGGTTCGACTCCCACCGTCTCCACCAAATACATATGTTTGGTGGTTTTTTACTACTTAGAGATACAAAGCATCAAATCCCGACTGGGATTTGATGCTTTTTTATTTATGTAAATTCCCTGTTTATACATAAAAAGAAGCGGAGTGTATACGCGGAAAAGGTGTCAAAACGGTAAAAGGAGGGCTTTCATGGGAGAAAATATGAAATTTATTACGGTAATATTGCCTGTATTAGCTCTAATGATATTAGCTGCTTGTAATAACTCATCCTCAGAATCAGGCACTTCAGGAGAACTATCACAAAACAACAGTAATTCTCCAAAGACAAATAATGAGGCAGCTAAAACGGATTCAGCAGAAAATGCACCTGCAAACAATACGGAAACAAACGAAAAGAAGGAAGACTCAGCGGTTAATAATTGTATAGAAAGTCAAAAAGATGAGTATCTAAAGAAATTAAAAGATACGAAAAAAGAAATGGATGAACTACTGAATAACCCAGAGGATGACTCATCATATGCTTTAAAAAAGGTCGAAGGTGACAGATACGATGCTTGGGATGCTTTGTTAAATGAAATTTATGGAGTCTTACAGAAACAGCTGTCTCCCGACGAAATGGGCAGCTGAGAAGTGAACAGCGTGAATGGAATGAATACAGGGATAGTACTGCAAAAGAGGCTTCTCTAAAATATGAAGGCGGTACGATGGAACAATTGGAATATGTGACTGTGCTAGGAGATCTTACTGAAGAAAGATGCTTTGAATTGGTTGAGAATTATATGAAGTAGTTAAGGATGAAATAAGGAGAGGCCTATTATTAATAGGTCTCTCCTTATTTTGGGCTTTATCCCAAACTGCTATTTCCAAGTTTTCTTACTTTCATGTTACCCACTCCTATAATAAAATTTTTGTACATATTCATCATAAGAGTTAGAGTTTTCTTGAGGTCAAGGAGAATTTTACTAAGACATTTATGCTCTTTTTTTCGTTAATCAGATTAAAATGTACAACTATGTATAAAATTACACTTTGGTTTCTAAGATCTAATTCCTTTTTGGTTAGAGCTGCTTTAAGGGATATGTAGAAAGATACATAAATGAAGAATTGTTATAATTTATTTTTGGCGTTTTTGGCAAATGGATTGTCGTTCCCTGCTAATTACAGACAGACTATATATAAGTAAAATAAAATAGCCAAGCTGAACAGTTTTGAGCTGCTAGATAGAGAGGCGTAATATGACTACAAATACTCGTATTAAAATACCGGATGGATTTTGGAAAGGACTGGAACAACTTGGAATTCATGCCCCTCATGTTGTTCGTAAAGCAAAAATGCCGCTGAATGTAATCACTGAATCAGTTGTCACAGTCGAACAATATTATGCATTATGGCAAGCATATTCCGATATCATTGGTGATATGGAAGCTGGAATGCTGCAACTTCCAACAGTATTTGAAACAACGCAGTATCCCCCGTCTGTACTGGCAGCTTATCATGCCCGTGATTATCGAGATGCGCTTAAAAGAATGGCGCGTTACAAAGAAATGTGTCCTCCTGAAAAATTACGCATTGTGGAACAAGGCACAAATGGTGTTATTGAACTGGAATGGTTGGATACGGAGCAAAGTGGACCAGCGCTGCTCGTTGGCACAACACTCGCATTTTTACTAGAACTAGGACGACGCGGCACCGGTTATCCGATAAAAGCGAAACTAGTAGAATTTATACATTCATTTGGTCAAGTACAGGCACTTGAAGAATACTTTGGCTGCCCTATTCAGATCGGAGCAAAACGTAATAGACTGACATTGCAAAGAGAAGATCTCGATCGCCCATTTACTTCATATAATGCTGAATTACTGGAGATTTTAACACCTGTATTGGAACAAACGTTGGATAAGCAGCGCCGCAGTCACTCAATAACGGAGATAGTTAGGTGGATTTTAATACGCAATTTAACAGGAGACCGACTCGACATTCAAGAAGTAGCAAGTGAGTTGGGCATGAGCGAACGGACCTTACAGCGCAGGCTTACTGATGAAAAGACGAGCTTTAAGGAACTGCTAAAGAATGCCCGTCATGATCAGGCAAGACAGTACCTGGCTAATCCCGCTCTAGACATTAAAGAAGTGGCTTTTCTCGTTGGATATAAGGATCAGAGCTCGTTCTATCGTGCTTTTCGCAGTTGGGAAGGTGACACTCCTTTAAATTGGCGTGCTGAACATGCACTTATAAACGAACTGCAAGGATAATCAACTTAAAGGAGAAATGTATCTTGGAAATGGAATTATTGAATAAAACCGCTTTAGTTACAGGGTCAACAAAAGGAATCGGTAAAGCAATAGCAAAAGAATTAGCTAAAGAAGGAGCTAATGTACTCATAAATGGTCGCAATTATGAGGAGGTAGAACGAACTGTACAGGAAATCAAATCCGAATTCCCGCTAACTTCTCCCCAAAATGCAGCAGCGGATATTGTCGATGTTCAACAAAGAGAGGAACTATTTAAAAAGTATCCCAATATAGAGATTTTAGTTAACAATATGGGAATTTACGAAATCAAACAATATAAAGATATTACGGATGAAATCTGGCAAAAATACTTCGAAACGAATGTATTAGCCGCAAATGCATTAAGTAAACATTATCTGCCAAAAATGCTGGGGAACAATGATGGTCGCATCATCTTTATCGCAAGTGAAGAAGCAGTAATGCCCTCTGGAAAAATGCCTCAGTATTGTATGACAAAATCAATGCTGCTATCATTGGCCAAAAGCTTGTCTATCCTGACAAAAGGAACAGAAGTTACAGTTAATACAATTATGCCGGGACCAACGCTTTCTGAAAATGTTCAAGCAATAATTGAGGATATATACAGCGATGAAAACATGACATTTTCAGAGAAAGAAAAACAATTTATGGTCAATAATCTGCCACAATCTGAAATACAGCGATTTATCAGACCGATTGAAATCGGAAGACTTGCTGCATTCTTATGCAGTCCCTATGCATCTGCATTTCGCGGATCGCCAATCCGTATGGATGGTGGAATGGTTCCGACTATTTTTTAATCAAGACAGCTGCCACTTTGGCGGCTTTTTTACTAAGAAATTTATTGTCATCGAACTTAACTTTTCGAGTGGGAAGGATTACTGTTATTTAAAAATTAAAACCTCCCGGCAGAGGAGGTTAAAGAAATAAAAGCAGCATCAATAAGGACTATACCTATCAATAAAACAGTCAAAAGCCAAAAGAAAATCATCACCTAAATGCTGCTCTTTCTCTGTGAAGTGGTTATTGTTATTTAAATCCTCATAGAGAGTTTGCATTAATTCTAGTGTGTCTTTATAAATTTGTTGATCCTGTTCATTAGTAATTTCTTCTACTTTTTGACCATAGTCATATTGATAAAAGCCATCATACACTTCACTGTCAGCTGCCGCCAATTCGATTTTTCTGTGGAGGCAAGCTGTGCATATACCACAAGGAGTATTGGCTGCTGTTTTGGCAGTTTTTCTTTTCATTCTTAGGCATTCATTTGTATGTTTAATTTGCAATTTATACTCTTTAGGCATTTCTTTAATGATATTTGCCCGCGTTTTATGGAGGAGGGGTGTCTCAATCTTCATATCAACAGCTGTGCTTTTATAAAGTTCATTCAGCAGTTGATATGTTTTCGGTTGGGAAGCTTTCGCGAGATTATTATAATTTACATCTAGCTTTTTGCTTTGATAATAAAATACTCTTACCCCTCCGTTAAAATAGGATTTTGCCGCAGCAATTGCCAAAACTAATAAAATAGCAGCAGGAGTGGTTTTTGTTTTCCTTTTGTTGAGTAATTTTATATTTATATCTAGGATTTCGCTAGAATCAGAGATAGATTTTCTAAGAAAAGCAGCTAATTTCTGTTGTTTTGCTTTTTCATTATCTTTGTTGATTATACGTATGTAATCATACATTACCTGGCCATTATTTTTATGGTTATCGTTTATTCCAGCTATAGATTCAATGTCATCATAGAACAGTGCTACGTCTTGAAGAGCAGGCAAAGACAATATTACCTCTTCACCGGCATCTGGGGGCGTCATGTTAGTAAATTGAATTGGTACTGGCATGTCTGTAACCCATCCGAAGAGCTCCTCTATAGCAGCTTTTTCCTTCTCCCAAAAGAAGTGATTAAAAACGGGAATGGAGATTGTGAGTTCCTTTTTCCCTTTGTTTATTTCAGGCTCAAAGATGAAAAGACTTCCCAAAATGGTGATTATATCTATAAACTTCGTACTGGTATCATCATAGTCAAAATACATTCCTTGAAGCAGTTCTTTATGTAAATTAGTTAGCACATCTTTGTTTACATCCATATAAAAACTCCTGTTATCTTGTCAAAATGAAAATAGCAATATATTAAATTATAGCATTTAATGATTCTGGAAAGATAACTCTATTACAAAGAGGAAGAATATTTTTAATGGTAAAACATTGAATAATGCTTTCCATCCTCCACATTTTTTAGGGAAAGAGGTAGAAGATGTACTGGAATAAGCGGAACACTATATACAATAGAAATATTAGTATATAATAAACCTAATAATACATATAAAATATGAGGTTAAATAGATGATTCGGACCATTGCGGACATTGCTAAAATTGCCGGTGTCGCCAAGAGCACGGTATCCCGCTACCTGAATGGAGGCTCTGTTGGAGAGGCAACAAAAAAGAAGATTGAAAAGGCAATTCAAGATACTGGTTATACGCCAAACCCATTTGCTCAAAGTTTGAAAGCAAAAAAGACGAACATCATTGGCACGATTGTACCGAGACTGGATTCTTATGCATCCTCTCAGACATTAATTGGTATTGATGAGCGCTTGAAAGAACTGAATTATCAGATGTTGATTTCTAATACGAGCCAAGATTTAAACCGGGAAATAGAGAGTATATACAGCCTAGCAAACCAGAAGATGGCGGGCATTATCTTGCTTGCTACCGTGATTACTGACAGGCATCTTAAAGCAATAGCTGATGTTAATATACCAGTCTTGCTGATCGGCCAGGAGCATGAGGAGATTCATAGTGTGATTCATGATGATTATCATGCTGGTATGGCGATAGGGCAATATGTGCTGGAGAAGGGGCATCGTAAAATTGCTTACTTAGGTGTGACGGAGCGGGATATTGCAGTAGGCATCAAACGGAAAACTGGCTTTAAAAAGGCATTGGAGCTGAGGGATGATATTGAAGTAAGTTACTATGAGACAGAATTCAATATTCCTGCTGCCCAGGCTGCGGCCATGGAGATTCTAAAAAATTCAGAACAGACAATAGTAGTTTGTGCAACAGACAATATTGCCCTTGGCTGTTTAAAGGCAGCATACAAACTGGGCATAACTGTCCCAGAGGCGCTGTCTGTAACAGGATTTGGCGGCTATGATGTGACAGAAGCGATACATCCTAGCATCACAACGGCAAAATTCCGCTATAAAGAAGCAGGCATTAAAGCAGCAGTAAATATGGTAGAACTTGTCCATGAGCGGCCAGTAGAAAAACTGACAACAATGAACTTTGAAATAATAAAACGAGAAAGCGTTGACACAATCTAGCATGATGGATTATAATTCTAATGAAACCGATTCCAATTCCGTTTTCAATTTCGGTTTCATTAGAATCATTTTTTTAAACATCAATTTGGAACCGGTTCCTTTGGGCGGTTTTTTGTTTTTAAAGAATTTTGGAACCGGTTCTACAAACTTTTAATATAAGGGAGGAACGAATGATGAATCATCAAAAAATTGCGGAAGAGATACTGACAGCTGTCGGCGGTAAAGAGAATGTGTCTGCAGCAGCACACTGTGCAACGAGACTTCGTTTAGTGCTGAATGATGAATCGGCAATAGATCAAGGTAAGCTTGATAATATGGATGTGGTTAAAGGAACCTTTTCTACTGGTGGACAATATCAAATTATTTTAGGATCGGGAACGGTAAATGAAGTGTATAAGCATTTTGCAGGGATGACAGGTCTCTCAGAAATGTCGACTAAAGATGTAAAAGAGGCTGGAGCAAAAAAGCTTAACCCAATTCAACAGTTTGTAAAAATGCTGTCTGATATCTTTGTGCCGATAATCCCAGCAATTGTTGCCGGCGGCTTATTAATGGGTCTCAATAATGTTTTGACAGCTCAAGATTTATTTATTGACAATAAATCATTGGTTGATGCATTTCCCAATATGGCAGATTTAGCTGCACTTATTAATACTTTTGCAAACGCTGCCTTTGTTTTTCTGCCAATACTGATTGGATTTTCTGCTACGCAGCGTTTTGGAGGAAATCTTTATCTTGGAGCTGCTCTAGGTATGCTGATGGTTCATCCAGATTTGCTGAATGGCTATAATTACGCAGACGCAATGTTGAAAAATGAAGTGCCTGTTTGGAACATATTCGGCTTGGAAATTGAGAAGGTAGCCTATCAAGGGACTGTATTGCCAGTACTTGCAGCATCGTTCATTTTGGCGAAGATTGAAACATACCTCAGAAGAGTTGTGCCTTCAGCGCTGGATAATTTATTGACACCGCTCTTATCTATTTTTATCACAGGTTTATTAACGTTCACTTTAGTTGGGCCGATTACTAGATCGGCAGGAAATCTTCTGACTGATGGAATTGTCTGGATGTATGACACGACAGGAGTGATTGGAGGGCTAATATTCGGTCTCTTGTATGCTCCTATTGTCATAACAGGTATGCATCACAGCTTTATTGCAGTCGAGACACAGTTGTTAGCAGATATTGCTAAAACAGGCGGCTCCTTCTTATTTGCGATTGCAACAATGTCCAATATCGCACAAGGTGCAGCAACACTGGCTGTATTGAAAATCACAAAGGATAGGAAAGTGAAGGGAACGGCATCTGCTGCTGGAATTTCCGCATTGCTTGGAATTACTGAGCCAGCGATGTTTGGTGTAAACCTTAAATTGAGGTATCCATTTATCGGAGCAATTGTAGGCTCTGCAGTTGGTTCTGGCTTTGTTACATTGTTTAAAGTGAAGGCAGTCGCACTAGGTGCTGCCGGATTGCCAGGTATTATCTCCATTCGTCCAGATAAGATTGTGCCGTATATTATTGGGATGGCAGTCGCATTTGCAGTAGCGTTTACAGTAACAATCGTATTGGCGAAAAGAGCTGCTAAAAAAGAAGCAATTATAAGAAAAGAAGGCGTTGTCGCATAAAAATATAGATAAACAAAGGAGAAGATAAGTCTTTCTCCTTTGCTTTTTAGGGAGTGAATCTTTATGGATTGGAATAGAGAACAAAGGTACAGAAGATGGGAGGATGCCTCAGAGACTGAACAGAAGAGATTAAAAACTGTAGTTAATCAATGTAACTGGAGACAAACCTTTCATATTCAGCCTGTTACAGGGCTTCTCAATGATCCAAATGGATTTTCCTATTATAACGGGGAATACCATTTGTTTTATCAATGGTTCCCCCTTGGCCCTGTTCATGGATTAAAGAATTGGTACCATACAAAGTCAAAGGATCTTGTTCACTGGGAAAATGTCGGCCTTGCGCTTGCACCAACTAATGAATTTGACAGTCATGGGGTATACTCAGGCAGTGCAATTGAGCATGAAGGTCAATTATTCCTTATGTATACCGGCAACAGACGGGATGAGAACTGGGTAAGGCATCCCTATCAGAATCTAGCTGTTATGAATAAGGATGGGCACATAAAAAAACTTGAAAAACCAGTGATATCTGCTGTTCCTGATGGATATACAGACCATTATCGTGACCCGAAAGTTTGGAAAGACGGACATGATTTTTTTGCTGTCATCGGGGCACAGCGTAAAAACGAGACTGGTGCAATTATGCTGTATCGTTCGCAAGATTTGATAGAGTGGAATTTGGCAGGCGAAATAGATATAGGACTCGAAGATTTCGGATATATGTGGGAATGCCCGGATTATTTTGAGTTAGCTGATCATGGAGTGCTGTTGTTTTGCCCGCAAGGTTTGGCGCAATCTGGAGACAGCTATCAAAATATTTATCAATCAGGGTATGTGCTCGGAAATAAACTGAATGTACAAGAGCGGACGCTTGGTAACGGGTGTTTTCAAGAACTAGACAGAGGATTTGATTTTTATGCACCGCAGACAATGGAAACACCTGATGGCAGGCGAGTATTAGTAGGATGGATGGGTCTGCCGGATGTAGAGTATCCTACAGATAAAAGCGGCTGGGCCCATTGTTTGACACTGCCCCGTGAACTGACAATAAGGAATGGAATCCTCAAGCAAAATCCGGTCAAGGAATTGGAGCTTCTTAGAGGGGAAAATACAGAAGCTCTATTAACAATCGAAAACGAGACTAAAAGAATGGAAGATTTCGCTGGAGAGATTTATGAATTGTCTGCAGTGTTTTCTAACTTTTCTGCAGGACAGTTCGGTATTGAGCTTCGAGCCGGGGACAAAGAGAAAACAGTACTGAAATATGATACTTGTGAGAAGAAAGTAATTTTAGACAGAAGCGATTCTGGCCAAGCAACAGGCATACAGTATGGAACTGTCCGGAAATGTTTAGTAGAGTCAGAAATGATATCTTTCCGTATTTTTGTCGATGTTTCTTCTGTTGAAGTATTTGTGAACGACGGAGCAGAAGTCTTCACAGCAAGAATTTTCCCAGATAAAAATAGTCAGGATATTCGTTTTTTTGCCCATGATGGTAAAACAGACATTCAGGCTGTTAAGTATGAACTCAAAGCAAAAAGAGCCAGTCAATTATGATTGGCTCTTTTCTCCGATTTTTTTCGTCATCAGCACGTGTGCAATGCCATCCTCCATAAACACATCTGAGGCAGTTTCATAGCCGAGCTTTTTATAGAAGCCTTCTGCTTGTGTCTGACCATGTAGTTTTACCTGTAAATCTTCCCGTTTTGCGGCAATGTCTTCAAGTTTTGCGATAATTACTTTTCCAAGACCGAACTTGCGGTATTCCTGTAAAATACAGATTCTTTCTAGTTTTCCATAGTCTTCAACAGATCTAA
>JAPSHL010000324.1 GCA_031179905.1 Bacillus sp. (in: firmicutes)
AGCGGCAATTTTTGTGGCAATTGGACCAGGAAGGGCGTTTCCAAGTGCGAGCATATTAGAAAACTCCGCATTTGACAGCCAATTGTACCGGTTGACAATTTCTTCATACATAAGCGGGATAGAAGCGGGACCGCCGCCATATCCGAATATATTTGATAACAGAAAACTTAAAAAGATGCTGATCAATACCATGTTCACATGCCTCTTTCTTTTTTATGTAAAAAACGATCTTTAAGATTAAAATGAAATGCTCCGTAAATTAAAAAGATTAATACAACAATGGCTGGATGAATCGAAATGTATTGAAGCAGGAATAAACATAACAGTGTTAGTGCTCCACCAACATATATTCCTAAACCTTTGACTGCTTTTTCTGCAAATTCATATGCCATCATGCCAAGCATTACAGCTATCACAGGGATAACTGCTGACACCATGCTTGTGATGACAGCAGAATGGCTGACAACGTTGATAAATGAAATCAACACAACCATTGCCAGGCATGTCGGCAGGATATGGGCAAGCACGGAAACAATTGCTCCCGGAATGCCTTTTTGGCGATAGCCTAAATAGGCCGCCATTTTTGTAGCGATTGGTCCAGGCAAGGTGTTAGCAATCGCCAGTATTTCTCCAAACTCGTCATTATCAAGCCATTTAAATTTATTTACTGCTTCATATCGAATAAGTGGTATAACAGAAGGACCACCTCCAAAACCTAAAATTCCTGACCGGCCCATCGCAATGATGAGTTCTTTATAGATCATCTTATTTCTCCCTTCTTTAACAAACACTATGTAATCAAAAGTTCCCTAATTAATATCTTTTCGTAAATATAATAACATAATTAATGATATATGAATGGAAAAATACCAAAAAATATAACAATATGAAAATATATTTTTGTATGGTGGCATATAAAAAAGAAATTGAAACTTGTTCCGAACTATAATACAATAGTAAAAATAATTTCCAAAGGCATGAAATGCCAATTCTCCATTACTTAACTGAAATTCCATTCCTGCATTTTACTCTTCCATGTGATTTCTATTATTATTTCCCAAAAATCATTTTAATTATGGAATTACGTACATAAGCATTCGTGAAAAATTTTAGCAAAGTGAAACTAAAGGATAATAAGGGGGAAAATGCATATGAGCAGCAAATTTGAAAAAAGACTAAGAATAGCAGCAAAACGAGAGAAGGCAGACTTAGTTATTAAGAATGCATCTATAGTTAATGTGTTTACAGGAGAGCTGATGGAAGGGGATTTGGCTTTATCCGATGATGCTATAGCCGGGATAGGCCAATATGAAGGGAAGCAAACAATAGATGCAAAAGGGAAGTTCATAATTCCTGGACTGATAGACGGCCATGTTCATATTGAAAGCAGCATGCTTACACCGCAGGAGTTTGCTAAGGTCCTGTTGATTCATGGTGTTACAACTGCGATAACTGATCCCCATGAAATAGCCAATGTTGCTGGAATAAAAGGAATTCAATATATGCTGGACCAATCAGAAGGTCTTCCGCTTGATATACGTGTTATGCTCCCGTCCTGTGTACCAGCTGTGCCGAATGACAGCAATGGGGCAGCCTTGTATGCTGAAGATTTGGCTCCCTTTTTTAAACATGAGCGTGTTCTCGGTTTAGCAGAGGTTATGGACTTTCCATCTGTCCAGAACACTAGTGCAGATATGGTCAGCAAGCTGAACCTGACAAAGGAGAATAATGGGATCATAGATGGTCATGCTGCTGGTATTGAAAGAGAGAACTTAAATATATACAGTGCAGCAGGAATTCGCAATGATCATGAAGCTACAACATGGCAGGAAGGCAAGGACAGGCTAGATTTAGGTCTTTATTTAATGATAAGAGAAGGAACTGTTGCAAAGGACTTAAAAGCGTTACTGACTGTTGTTACCGAAAGAAATGCACGCAGATGCCTTTTTGTAACCGATGATAAGCTTATCGATGATCTTTTGCACGAGGGCAGTGTTGACCATTGTGTTCGTTTGGCTATAAAAGAAGGACTCGACCCCATTACAGCCATTCAAATGGCTACGATTAATACGGCTGAGTGTTATAAGCAGGAAAGAATCGGTGCAGTCTCACCAGGCTATAAAGCAGATTTCCTGATTGTTGACAGCCTTGAGGAGCTTACGATAGAGCATGTTTATAAGGAAGGAAAGTGTATTGTAGAAAACGGAAAGCTGAAAACAGAACAATTTGAGAAGCAAATATACGATGATAATAGCCTGCCTGGCTTGAATTATGCTCCCTTTGATATAAAGGAACTTCAATTGCCACTCCAATCTGATATTTGCAATGTAATTGGTGTTATTCCTAACAGCATTGTAACAGAGCATAAAATAGAGAAAGTTAGTGTAGAGAATGGTATTTTTCAAGCATCGGTCGAGCAGGATTTGCTGAAGCTCGTCGTTGTGGAAAGACATCACCGTACAGGCAATATTGGGCGGGGGATTGTAAAGGGATTTGGCTTCAAGAAAGGAGCAATTGCAACAACTATTTCCCATGACTCTCACAATATTGTCGCAGTTGGCACAAATGATGAGGATATATGGCTTGCTATAGAAGAGTTGAAGACTATTAATGGAGGCATAACAGCTGTTGCAGAAGGACAATTAATCGCATCCCTTCCATTGCCGATAGCAGGGCTCATATCAAACCAAAGCTATGATAAACTGTATGAACAAATGAATGCTCTTAATAAACAAGTGAAGCAACTAGGCGGATTCAGTAGTTTTAATCCATTCCTGACACTTTCTTTCTTATCCTTATCCGTAATTCCTACGTTGAAACTGACAGACAAAGGTTTATTCGACTTCAGCAGTTTTTCTTATACAACAATTGAAGCAAATAAATGATAGTAATAATGAAACGAGCATTTTAGAATGTTCGTTTTTCTTTTTCGGAACTAAAAAAAAGATCCAGCTTATTAAGCCGGACCAAAAAAATTATATTTTAAGAGGGGAAACTCTTAACATAAATTTATTCTACTTGGTAATTATGAATAAAAAATGAACAAACCATTAAAAAATAAAAAATATTAGTTATTAATCTGTCTTTCATTTTAAAAGACTAGAAAAAAGTAAAAGTTTTTACGTAATAGAGAAAAAGACCTATTAATATTAGAATTGTCTGGGACGATATATTTGGTAAGATACACCATTTTAAATAAAAAATAGGTATAGATGTTTATTTAATCAAAAAATGGGTCATAATAAAAATAAATACAGACATAATGAAAGCGTTTTCGTATATAATGAATGTAAGCTAATCATTAATTCTGGTCTCACTTACTTATAAGGGGTGGATGGCATGGAAGAACAAGCGAATTTTTTTAATGGATTGAAATGGGGCGTCTTACTTAGCGTACCACTGTGGATTTCCTTTTTTGGATGGTTAAAACTAATTTATCATTTTGTTTAGACTAAATAAAAAAAGGGCTTCGGATTTTTCCG
>JAPSHL010000096.1 GCA_031179905.1 Bacillus sp. (in: firmicutes)
GTCACCTGAGATATACCAATCAGAGACAGGGAAGTAGCTGTCATACTTTTCTTGGTTGTTCCAAACGGTGTGCATAAGAGATGGCCAGCCCTTTTTTATTGCAAGATTCCCCATCTGATTAGGAGGCAGAATATTACCCTTATCATCAAGAATGGCTGCTTCTATGCCAGGAAGGGGCTTTCCCATGGATCCCAGTTTCATTTCCATACAAGGATAATTGCAAATAAGCTGTGCACCGGTTTCGGTCATCCACCATGTATCGTGAATTCTTTGTTTGAAGGCTGTCTTTCCCCAGCGAATTACTTCTGGATTCAAAGGTTCTCCGACGCTCAAGACATGCCTCAAGGAAGAAAGATCATGGCTTTTTAGGGGAAGGTCACCTGCAGCCATCAGCATGCGGAAGGATGTTGGTGCACTGTACCAAACAGTTACTCCAAAGGTTTCAATGGTTTTATACCATCCTTCAGGACTAAAGCGGCCGCCAACAACAATATTTGTCGTTCCTGTCAGCCAAGGTCCAAAAATACCATAAGATGTTCCTGTCACCCAGCCTGGGTCAGCGGTGCACCAATAAATATCATCTTCCTGCAGATCTAACACCCATTTAGCAGTTTGATAATGCTGAATCATCGCATTATGGACATGCAAAATACCTTTAGGTTTACCTGTCGAACCAGAAGTGTAGTGAAGAATTAAGCCATCATTTCGGTCTACCCACTCTATATCAAGTTGATCAGATGCTTCCTGGAAATACTTTTGGTAGTCAAGATAATGATTATTTTCTTCAATATTTTCCCCGATAAGGAAGATTGTTTTTAAGGCAGGAAGGTCTTTGACAGGCACCCTCTTAACTAACTCCGGTGTTGTGACCAGAACACTAGCTGAGCTGTCATATAGGCGATCCTTTACCGCATCCTCCATGAATGCTTCAAATAATGGGCCAACAATGGCACCGAGTTTAATTGCTCCTAATAAGGCGAAATAAAGCTCTGGTGAGCGGGGCATAAAGATGAATACACGGTCGCCCTTTTTAACACCTCCCGTATCTCTTAACACATTGCCAGCCTTATTTGACATTTTCTTTAAGTCGCCAAACGTATACGTTTCATTGCGTGTACTGCTGAGGTAGCAAAGGGCTGGTTTATCCTTTTTTAAACCTTCTGCGTGTCGGTCGACCGCTTCATAAGCCAAGTTGACTTTTCCTGTTGTATGCCATGAAAAATGTTCTTCTGCTTGTTGCCACTGAAATTGTTCATACATCTCATCATAGTTTTGTAGGTTATAATTGCCTTCAACAGTTGGAAACGCTTCCATTTTCATTGGATTAATCATCCCTTCTCTCAGTAATGGGCTGTCCTCTCACATGCTGTTTTAACTATATACACAATTTTAATGATGAAAACGCTTTATTATGACTATTTTATAAAAAAGTATCCATATGATTCAATAGCCAAAATAACTAGTTTATGTATTTTTTTACAATGATAGTAATCATTACAGATTGTAAGTAAACATCGGAGGGAAAATCGGAATGCTCCAGGGATTTATTGGCTTATACAAGGAATCTAAACCAAATTTTAAAAAATGAAGACAATCTATGAAAGAGAAAAGGTATCACCAAAAGGAGAGGTGTTTGCAAAGGAGATTACCACCAGTTTAGGAGATTTATCCTACATATGATACCTAGATTTCCTAGCTGCCAGGTGGGGAATGTAACAACTGCAATGACCTCTTCATTCATTAAGAAGCGAAGGGTGTCAATGACATGGATGAAATCCTCGACAATAAATCTTCTGGGTAAATCTGGTAAGGCAAAGCGGTTTTTTTGCATGAGAATCAAGTTAGCTTTCCCTTTCTCCTTCAGGCTAGCCACCATTGGAATAAACCGGCGATTAAAGCCAACCATTGCGATTAGTTCCAGATTTTTCTGCCAGGTCTGCTATTATCTTTGTTTCGTGCAGATGTAAGGAAACAGGCTTGTCGATGTACACATGAACTCCATGCTGAAGCAATGTTTCAACTGTTTCGAAATGAGCTTCTGTAGCAGAAGAGATAATAGCAGCATCAATGTTTCTTGATAGTAATTCCTCCACTGTTTATGCTTTTTCTTGAATTCGATATTTTTCGGCAAGTTTTTGGAGGACAGCCTCATTCCTTGTGCAAAGCACTAATTGTGTATTTTCCCGTTCTGTCAGGACAGGTAGATACGCTTTTTTAGCTATGTCACCTAATCCTATTATCCCTATCTTCATTTTAAACACCCCTAAAGCAGTATTTGTTGACTATTTTAAGTATAGAAGAAAAGGAGAGGAAGGCAAATATTATAAAAATAAGGGCTGACAGCACGTCAGCCCTCCTCTGGTGATTCTCATTTATAAAGATATATAAGGTTGTTTCTTTAACAGATCTTCCATTTCGCCTTTATCACATGGTCTCCCGAAAAGAAATCCTTGCATCGAGTGGCAATTTATCGACTTGAGAAGCAAGGCTTGATTTACTTCTTCAACACCCTCTGCAAGTACATCTAAGTTAAGGTTCTTTGCCATATTAACAATGGAGGAGATAATAGTTTCCTTGGATTTGTTCTCCTCCATATTGCTTATGAACTCTCTTGCAATCTTCACAGTATCGACTGGTAAATCGGCTAGATATGAAAGGGAAGAATACCCTGTACCAAAATCATCAATGGAAATAGTAATACCTAATGCTTTTAAAGCATGTAATTTAGGAATGACGGTTTGTAAATTGGTAATCGCAGTCTCTTCTGTAATCTCTAAATCTAAAGCTGCTGGATCTAGTCCAGAGTTTGCTAACGCCTGTTCAACAATGGTTGAAAGATTTTCCTGATAAAACTGTCTCGGAGACAGGTTAACTCCCATTTTTATAACAAAGCCGTTATCATTCCACCTTTTTGCTTGATTGCAAGCCTCCATTAACACCCATTCACCTAGTTTATGAATATAGCCTGTTTCTTCAGCAATCGGTATAAATTCCCCTGGAAGCAATATTCCGAGCTCTGGGTGATTCCAGCGTAAGAGCGCTTCTGTTCCGGTTATTTTTCCTGCTGATAAGTCCATCAAAGGCTGATAATGAAGGAAAAACTCATTCTTCTCCAAAGCCTTAGGCATATCCTTTTCTAATAGCAATTTTTTCGTAAAGACTTTTGCAGCTTCAGAGTAAAATAAGTAACTGCCTTTGCCATTTTCTTTTACCTGATACATGGCTGTATCTGCGTTTTTCATCAATTCAACAGATGTTGTGCCATGATCAGGGTAAAGGGCGATGCCGATGCTTGGTGTACTTATGAGCTGGTGTCTGCCTATATTATGTGGCAGCTTTAAAGACTCCAGCAGCTCCTTAACGTAATGTTCAGCACTTTCCTTCGTTGTATTCTTGAGGATAATGGTAAATTCATCGCCCCCTTGTCTAGCTGCTAGATCTAAAAGGGAAAGACTGTTTTTAATTCGGCTTGATACAGATAGAAGGAGTTTATCGCCAATATCATGCCCTAATGTGTCATTGATGCTTTTGAACTTATCTAAATCTAGGAAAATGACCGCAAGCTTTTCCTCCACTTCCTGTGCTTTTTCAATGGCATCAAGGAGAAAGGACTCAAAATTTGCTCTGTTGGCTAATCCTGTCAATGGATCATGATAGGCAAGAAACTGAATTCTTGCCTCATTCTCTTTGAATGCGGTAATATCTTTTCCAATTCCAAAAATGCCCACAATCTTATTTTTTACAACAATTGGAATATTGGTGATGCTTAAATAATGATCTTGACCATTACTATCTTTAATTGCTACTTCATAAATTTGAGAATACCCCTCACGCACCCTTTCGTAATGCTTAAGGATTTTTTCTTCTTTGTCCTTTAATAGTGCCGTGCTCGCCAATCCTTTAATACTTTCATCTGTCATTCCTAGCATTTTTGTGCCAGCAGTATTCATGCTGACGAACTTTCCATCTAAATCCAGTGAAAATGCTGCATCTGGATGGTAATCAAAAAGAGATTGAAAATGCTGTTTATTTAACTCAGCCCTTTCTGTTTGTTCATAGAGACTGTATACGAGCCTCCTGTTTTCAGTGATAATCAAGATTTGTCTTAATATTACCAGCAAAATAGAAACACTTGTCCCAATTGTTAATTCATCCATACCTTCTGAATTTGTAATCATAAAAATAAACAAGATGATTACATTAACGTAAGGCATTGCTGTGCGGAGAACATCCCGGCGCAGGTAATCCTTTTTTCCTAATTCAGGATTTTCCTGTGGAGTATTCCTGTATAAATCGCCGGCATAGCCGACAAGCAGAGTGCCTAACAAGAACAATGGATCAACAAAATCTCCAGATTGATAGTTACCATGAAATTGTAAGTAGAAATACCAGCTGTCCGCAAAGATATATAATAATAATCCTGTCAAAACAAACAAGATGCTGCGGCCAGAAAGAAACGAATTAGGACCGAACATTATCAGAATAATTCCGGCTAAAACAGCTAAATCGCCAATTGGATATGCTAGTGTTACCGCTAGAGCAAAATGTGACAATTGCGCTGAACCAATAATGGGATTTATGATAAAATGCCAGCTAAAGGTAAATGCAACGGTCATTAATATAGCAACATCGAATAGGAAACGGGCAACATGCAGCTTCCTTTTGACTAGTGAAAGATGGTATAAGAAAGCTCCAAAGAAGGCAAGAACCTGTATAAAATAAAGAATATCCAGATAACTCGGGAAGTGAATTTCCTGTATAAGAATGTTTTCTTGGACAAACCAAGCAACTTCCGAAAGCATAAAGCTTATATTACCAAGAAACAACAAGTACCAAAATGCTTTTACAGACTGTTCACTTCTATTTGCAGCACGCAAAAGCCATAAAGACGCGAAAAAGCTACCTACAATACAAAGAATATTTGCTCCCCATGTCAATACATTTTCATTTTCCTGAAATAGATTTAACCATATATAATAAACAATAGTAATAAGCAGGGTGAAAGTGAAGCCAAATGAAAGAAATGTATTTTGTCTTTCCATAAAGTAACTCCTTGATGAACTTTTGAAAGTAATACTATCAAGTATCTTTCCTTACTTCATCTTATAAGATTTCCTTGAAGTTTCATACTAAATTTTGGATGATTGTAATAATTGGAGGTAATCAAAATGTCAGGTAGGAAGGAAGGGGGTAATGCTTGTCGAAAAGAGACGAACAATGTTTCATGTGAAACATTTGAAATAATAAGAGCAAGCGTCTAAACGACAGCTTGCTCTTATTATTAATAAACTTTATCTCCGTTAAAAATGGAGTTTTTAACAATTACATAATCAACATTGCGAATTGCATCAAGTTTCTTCCCGCCAGCATAGGAAATAGAAGACTGTAAGTCTTGCTCCATTTCTATTAACGTATCCTGTAAGGAACCCTTATGCTCTACAAACATTTTTTTGCCTTCGACGTTTTTTCTTTCTCCTTTTTGGAACTCAGAAGCAGATCCGAAATATTCTTTAAAAAGCTTTCCGTCTTTTTCAAATGTTTCTCCAGGAGACTCTTCATGCCCAGCAAAAAGGGAACCAACCATGACCATGGAAGCACCAAATCGAACAGATTTTGCGATATCCCCATGTGTGCGGATACCCCCGTCAGCGATGATTGGTTTGCTCGCAGCCTTCGCGCACCAGCGAAGTGCTGCGAGCTGCCAGCCACCAGTCCCAAAGCCTGTTTTAATTTTTGTTATACATACTTTACCAGGTCCTATACCAACCTTAGTTGCGTCAGCTCCTGCATTCTCCAGCTCTCTGACTGCTTCAGGTGTACCGACATTACCAGCAATAACAAAGCTAGCAGGCAAATGTTGTTTAATATGCTTAATCATACTGATTACAGCGTTAGAATGACCATGAGCAATATCTATTGTGATAAATTCAGGAACTAGGTTTTCGGAAGCAAGCTCCTCAACAAACGCATATTCCTCTTCTTTAACTCCTACACTGATTGATGCGATAAATCCTTTATTTTGCATATCTTTAATAAATGCTTTTCTTGTTTCAGGCTGGAAGCGGTGCATGATATAGAAATAACCATTTTCTGCTAAATATTCCGCAACCTTTTCATCTATAATTGTCTGCATATTTGCAGGAACAACTGGCAATCTAAAAGTATGTCCGCCTAATGTTACAGATGTATCACATTCTGAGCGGCTGTCTACAATACATTTTGCGGGAATTAACTGTATATCTTCGTAATCAAATACGTTATCCATAGTTTACACTCCTAAATACGAATATTTTAGTATGTTTATTTAAAATTGTTCGTCCTTATGGTACTTTAACTCATTTTTAACAGTATGTCAAAGTTTTTTGATAATTATGTAGGATATCTTTTGTTCTAGCTTGTTTTTAGATGAATACAATATAGTGGAGTTCACCTATAAAGGGAGAAGTTTGCTTTGTCATAAATTGACGAAGTTTGCAAATTTCCTGGGAATTAATGTACCATTATGTAATATATTGCTGCAATTTATCGCTTAGGAGGAGATAATCGAATGAAAATTAGAAGTATAAAAAAAGAAGCGTTAAATGCTTTAAGAGGGAATTGGGGACCTGCAGTACTGGTTACTTTTCTTGTTTTTGTTATTAGCGGTCTAGTACCTTTAGGTTTTGAGGTACCATTAAGCGGCGGGTTTGAGGCTTGGGTGCTGCAGGAGGCACCTCCACTAGGAGCGACTATTGTGAGTACGCTCATCTCTGTGCTGCTCCTTCCGTTATCGATTGCCACAGTTTGGTACTTTCTAGACTTAGCGCGAGGGAAGTCTCCCAAAGTATCGGATGTTTTTAATCCTTATAAAGAGCTGGGGCTAGGCTTGAAGATAATTGGTACCTCCATCATGCAAAGTATTTTCTTATTTCTGTGGTTTTTGCTATTATTCATACCTGGTATTATCAAATCGATGTCTTATTCACAAACATACTATTTACTAAAAGATCATCCCGAGTATACAGTTTTTGAAGCAATTACAGAAAGCCGCAAACGAATGGTCGGTTATAAGTGGAAGTATTTTCTTCTATATTTAAGTTTTATTGGCTGGGGATTGCTGTCGGTTATTACACTTGGAATTGGTTTTCTTTGGCTTGCGCCGTATATCAGCACATCGCTGGGGGCCTTTTACAACAATCATATTTCAGATACAAAGGCTGAATTAGAATAAATACACAAAAAAGGAAAAGGTGATAAATACCTTTTCCTTTTTTGTCTTAATCTTTTATAAGAAGGTAAATAAAATAGGGTGCACCAAGGCAAGAAACAACAAGTCCGACTGGTATTTCAGTAGGTGCCATTAAGTTCTTGCCGATCATGTCGGCAGTCAGCAGTAAAAATGCACCTATTAGTGCGGCAACTGGAAGAAGCGTCTGGTGTCTAGGACCAATAATTCTTCTTGCCAGGTGGGGAGCAATTAAGCCTAGAAATGAAATCCCTCCGCCCACAGAAACACATGCTCCTGCAAGGGCTACTGAAATAAAGAGGAGTATGCCTCTTTCACGTTCAATTGACACTCCCAGTCCTGCTGCAGCATTTTCTCCAAGTTGTAATAAATTCAGCTTATGGGATTTATACAGAGCTAAAGGAACGAACAGGCAAATCCAAGGAAGCACCGCAAAAACGTAATCCCAGCTAGCACTCCAAATGCTGCCTGTAATCCAAATGGTTGCTTGCGTGAAATCGCGTGGATCCATCATTAATTGAAAAATAATAATTAATGCTCCGAACGCTGAGTTGATGCCGATTCCCACTAGCACAAGTCTTACTGGTGATACGCCATCCTTCCAAGCGATAACATATATTAGTCCTGCTGCTAGCAATGCGCCAAGCAACGCAGAAAAAGGCATAAAATAAACGGATGCAGTATCTGTCCCAAATGATCCTTGGAAGAAGAAAATATATAGAATGACAGCAAATCCAGCACCTGCATTAATACCGATTATTCCTGGATCAGCAAGAGCATTGCGTGATACGCTTTGCAAAATGGAGCCAGCAATTGCCATGCCCATTCCTATTAAAATAGCTATAACCATACGTGGCAGTCTAAAGTTGAACAATATATTCGCGCTTTGCGGTGAAGTTTTACCAATAAAGGCTTGCAGCACTTCTAATGGCGGGATTTTAATGATGCCCAAGTTCAAGCTCAGGAAGAATACAAGAATAATCGCTGCAATTAGGCTTATGACTGTTATGATAAAACGTTTAGTATTCCACTTTGTCTGTGACATCATAACCCCCTCCCTTCACGGCGGGCTAAATAAAGAAAGAATGGAACGCCAATCAATGCAGTGATGGCTCCTAATGGCGTTTCAAAAGGCGGATTTACGACCCGTGCGCCTACATCAGATATAACTAAAAGAAGTGCGCCAACCACAGCAGAACATGGGATGATTAGCCGGTAATCAGGACCGACTATAAAGCGGATAATATGCGGTATTACGAGACCGACAAAACCAATTGTTCCCCCGACTGCCACTGCAGCTCCGGTTAACAGTAATACGGCGATTGTGCCAAGAAACTTGACGATAGCTGTCCGCTGTCCAAGGCCTGCGGCAACATCTTCTCCTAAACTTAGTACAGTGATGGATCTGCTTATATAAAGGGCAATAAGCAGACCTGCGATTGTGGCAGGCAGAAGCAGCTTAATGCTTACCCACTGAACCCCGGCAACTCCGCCCGCATACCAGAAGCTTATATCCTTTGCTATATCAAAGAACAGAGCGATACCTGTTGAAATAGAACTTAGGAGTGCCGTAACAGCTGAGCCTGCAAGGGCCAGTTTAATAGGAGTAAGGCCTCTTTTTGATAACGCTCCGATAGAGAAGACAAGCAGTGTGCCCAAGCCGGCGCCCACAAATGCAAGCAGAAATAGCACTAGATTTGAACCAGATGGCAAAAAGGCAAAACCAACTGCAATCATGAAGCCTGCTCCAGCGGTCACCCCCATAACAGAAGGGGATGCAAGGGCATTTCTTGTCATCCCTTGCATAATGGCTCCAGATACTGCTAAAGATGCTCCTATTAAGGCAGCTGCAACTGCTCTTGGCCAACGGAGCCGATGGATAATTTGATGTTGAGTAGACTGAGGGTCATAATGAAAAATACTTTGCCATACTGTCGAAACATTGATGTTGGCTGCGCCATATATAATGGATAAGCCCATCGATGCCAGCAAGAGGGCGAGACCAAAAAAGATGACAGCTGTTGCTGTTTTTGGTCTGTAAATATCTTTTTGTACACCCGTTTTATTCTTTTGCATAAAGGGACCAACTTTCCGACCGGATTTCATAATTCCTTTTTTATAAAAATATGTAATTAGAGCACAATAAAAATAACTTCAAAGACTGTTAAAAAAATTGTCGTTTTCTTTATAAATTTTACTAGAAAATGATAAAAAAATACATAGTCTGTTGAAAATGATAATTGTTATCACTTATAATGAATTTATAAACACTCAGGAGGGTACATAGATGTTCAATAAAACCGTTAAATCGCTTTTATTCGCTAGTTTATTATTAGTTTTTACTATTCTAGCTGCATGCGGCAATGAAAGTGATTCAGATAAAAATACAGACAAAGATACGGAAGAGGTAAAGAACCGCACACTGACAGATGCTATGGGACATGAAGTGACAGTTCCGGCTGAACCAAAAGC
The DNA here is from genome assembly GCA_031179905.1 of Bacillus sp. (in: firmicutes). Classification (GTDB taxonomy): domain Bacteria; phylum Bacillota; class Bacilli; order Bacillales; family Cytobacillaceae; genus Niallia. Next base: position 9,698 of record JAPSHL010000096.1, read on the forward strand.
AGTAATTGGTTCTTATTTAGAGGATGAGCTAGTTGCACTTGGTGTAAAACCTGCTGCACAATGGTCTATCCAAGATGGAGCAGGCGTACAGGATTATCTGCAAGAATCCTTGAAGGATGTTCCTACAGTTGACTCAGAGCTTCCTTATGAGGCTGTTGCGAGCTTCAAACCTGACTTGCTGCTGATGACGTCTGCTGCTGCTGTAGAAGGTGCAAAATATGAGCAGTATACAAACATTGCGCCAACATATGTTGTTTCAGAAGAAAACAATAATGATTGGAGAAAAAGACTTGAAACAGTTGGTGAAGTCTTAGGTAAAGAAGACGAAGCAACAAAAGTCTTGGCTGACTATGATAAAAAAGCAGAAGAAGCAAAAGCAAGCATTCAAGAGTCTGCAGAAGGTGAATCTGCAGCAGCAATCTGGCTTGTTGGCGGACAGCTGTTTATTGTTGGAGAAAATGTTTCAAGCGGTGCAGTATTGTACGGTGACCTAGGATTAGCAGTACCGGAAGTAGTTAAAGAAATTTCGAAAACAGCAACTGGAAACTGGTCTTCCATTTCACTTGAAAAGCTTGCAGAGCTTGATGCTGACCATTTATTTCTGATTAACAGTGATGGCGAAGCTTCTGAAACATTCAAAGATTCGCTCTGGTCTAATATTCCAGCAGTAAAGAATGGAAATATTTACGAGTATGGTCCTGAAACTAGCTGGTTATACTCTGGCTCTATTGCCAACACACAAATCATTGACGATGTTGTGGAAAGCTTAACGAAATAAATAACGAAAGCACATTCCTGGGAAGGAATGTGCTTTTTTAAAAGACACCCCGTAACAAAGGGATATGTTGCTGACATAGCGAAATAATATAGAAAAGGTAAAGAACAGGGGGAGACAGATGAACAGAATCAATTTAATCGCACTAGGTGTAAGAAATATCGCTGACTCACTGGCATTCTACAAATCCATAGGTTTTCAGGCATCTGTAGTTGGTACGGATGCGGAACCTGTAATTGTGTTTTTTAAAAATCAAGGCTCCAAATTAGAGCTTTATCCCCTCGAACTTCTTGCCAAAGATATAAATGAAAAACATCCGCCTTCCTTAGCTGAGACTGGAGGATTTCCAGGGTTCACACTGGCTTATAATGCAAAGTCTATTGAAGAGGTAGATTCTATTTTCATAAAGCTTGCTGAGGCCGGTGCAGAAGTAGCCAAAATGCCAAAGCTAACATCTTGGGGAGGTTATAGCGGCTATTTCAAAGATTTAGACGGTTATTATTGGGAAGTTGCATATGGATCGGACTGGGAGTTTGATGAATCGGATATGCTTATCATAAACTAAGGATGAAGAGAAGGACCATTAAAATGGTCTTTTTTGAATTGATTTTTCCTAAATGAAAGAGACTAATGGAAAGACTTAAGTGAAGAGGTTGTTTAAATGAGTGGACTACTTGAAGGATATTACGGCAAATCGGTAGAGAAAACGAAAAAACTGATAATAGAGGATATAGAAAGATATTTGCAGGATAAGGAGAAAAAGCCTTCATATGAGCAATATTTAAGGGAAAGAGGAGAGTTTATCCACCAAATATGGCTTAACACTTGGATAAACATGACAGCGAGTGAGGCATCTGCAAGGGAAAAGAAGGATTATTTGGAGGAAAAGGGGATAGAAACCGAAGGCCTGACAAAGAAAGTGATCAAGCAGTTATTCAGGCAGGAAACAAGAGATCCAAAACCGTATATGTTTGAAGAATGGCTAGATACGATGTACGCAGGTAAGGAGCAGGAATGGGAGGCTGTTTATGTAAAAGCTCGGGAGAAATATCTTGAATGGAAGGCAAAGCAAGAATTATACGAAAAGAACCGCAAGCTAAACAGTAAGTTTTCCTATTATATTGACCAGGAGCTTGGAAAGCATTATGAGGACTTATATTTATATGTACGCTACTTAATTGGGTGTCATTTGGAAGTGGAAATAGAAGGAAATGGAATTATCCTTTCTTCAGATGACGTTATGTTTGAGGATTATTTGTACAATGAATTGGATATGCCTTATAACCAATTTTATTTCGTAGAGGACAGAACAGCGGCTTATGAGGATATGATTATTGCCTATTTAGATGATTTTGGTCCAAATTGGCTGAAAGAGCGTCTGCCTAAACATCTGCTAGAGGATTATTTCGAGCGTACTCAAAAAACTGTTCCCCTCTCTTATTTACGGGAGCTAGCCAGTGAATCATTTGAAGATATTGCGTCTGACTTTTTTGAGGATCTTCTTGAGGAAAGGCTTGCAGACCTTACGAAATTAATTGATATACCTTTTGATTTAGAACTTCATAGGGATATTTATGTCAAAGATAAGGAATGGAGAGAGCGGCGCGAACGGGAGGAGCGAGAAGAAAAAAGAAAACGTAAAGAAAAAGAGAAAAAGATGCTCGAGGATATTTTCGGTATGGAATATAATCCTCCAACTGGCAGGGACATTCAATATAAGCTCCATGTTGGTGAAACAAATACCGGAAAAACCTTTCATGCTATTCAAAAAATGAAAGAGGCAGCAAGCGGTCTGTATCTTGCCCCGCTTCGCCTACTGGCTTTGGAAATTTATGAAAGGCTGAATGAGGATGGAGTGCCGTGTTCCTTAATAACTGGGGAGGAAGAAAAGCTTGCAAAGGAAGGGAAACATCTATCCTGTACTGTTGAGATGTTCCGTGAAAAGGATTTTTATGAAGTAGTTGTCATTGACGAAGCGCAAATGATTGCTGACAAAGACAGAGGTTTCTCGTGGTATAAGGCAATTACTAAAGCAAATGCAAAGGAGGTACATATTATTTGCAGTTTTCATGCAAAAACGATGATATTGGATTTGCTTGGTGATTCTGATGTGGATGTTAAAGAATATGAAAGGGATACTCCGTTGAAGGTTGAATCTTCACCATTTAAGCTGAGTGACACAAGAAAAGGTGATGCACTTGTCTGCTTTTCAAGAAGGGGTGTGCTGGAGACCGCCTCCCAAATTCAAAAGATGGGACGACAGACTAGCATGATTTATGGCAGTATGCCGCCAGAAACGAGAAAAAAACAGATGCATCGGTTTATAGATGGAGAAACGTCTGTTATTGTTTGTACGGATGCTATTGGAATGGGGTTGAACCTGCCGATTAAACG
>JAPSHL010000325.1 GCA_031179905.1 Bacillus sp. (in: firmicutes)
CCCGACCGTGGGTTTAAATTCTTTAAGATGGGGTATGCTTCTGCACTTGCCTGGATATTGTTCATTATCATTCTAGTCTTCACATTGATTCAGTTTAAAGTATTTGGGAAAAAGGTGTATTACGAATACGATGAATAAGGAGAGGAGGGGCAGTTATGGAGATAACACCTGCCAAGCCGACTGCTGCTGTGAAAGCAAAGAAGCAGCGCAGCATAAATAAAGGAAGAAAAGTGGAGAAGGCACTTACTTACTTTTTGCTTATTACTCTTTCCATTCTCTTTTTGTTTCCTTTTCTGTGGCTGATTGGAACTTCTGTTAAACCTGAAAATGAAGCGATGGCATTCCCGCCGACGATGCTGCCGAAAGAATGGGATCTTGCGAACTATAAAGAAGTGTTTACACTTGTGGACTTTGGGCAGTACTATATGAATTCTATTATTGTTACTGTTTGTGTAGTTATTGGGACAGTTGTTTCCTCTACAATCGTCGCGTATGGTTTTGCGAGGATAAAAGGAAGAGGGAGGAATTTCTGGTTTGTGCTCTTGCTAGGAACGATGATGCTCCCGCCACAGGTGACAATGATTCCTGTCTATATGATTTTTTCTAAGTTAGGGTGGGTTAATACTTTTCTACCGCTTATTGTTCCGTCTTTCTTTGGGAGCGCTTACTTTATCTTTTTATTACGACAATTCTTTAAGACAATACCAAAGGAACTCGAGGAAAGTGCTTACCTAGATGGCTGTGGTCCATTCGGTATTTTCTGGAGAATTATCATCCCGTTATCAGTTCCTTCTATTATTACAGTAGCATTGTTGAGCTTTATGTGGACGTGGAATGACTTTCTTAATCCATTAATCTATTTAAACGATGATTCCAAATATACGCTTGCACTGGGAATTCTGCAATTCAAAGGGGCCCTGCTGATTCAATGGGGACCAATGATGGCAGCGAGCGTCTTCATTATCTTACCGCTGATTATCATATTCTTTGTTGGTCAAAAATATTTTGTCCAAGGAATTGCAACGACAGGCGGAAAGGGCTAATTGCTATGGTTTCACTTGGATGATGCCTCATTATCCGTTATCCATACAAAAACATTACCTAAGGGGGTAAATCACGTGAGAAAGAAAAAGAAATTAAGTGCTTTACTGTTAACTTTTGTATTAGCTCTATCTGCATTTTTGGCGGGCTGTTCTGAATCAGATTCAGAGTCTGCCAGCGGGAAATCAGGAGATGTTACGCTGCGTATTCTCGTGTGGAATAATAATCCAGAGGGCACGAAGCTGGAAGGTGAAATTTTCAAGGAGTTTGAAAAGGAAAACCCTGGAATTAAAGTAAAGCAAGTTTATGCACCTTATGATAAGTTTAATGATAAATTCCTGACAATGTCTGCTGGTGGTGATCAGCCAGATTTAGTTTGGCTGCAGCCTTCTGCATTTGGTCAATTTGTTGGCAAAGATGTGTTGATGGACTTGTCTGATAAAGAAATCAATGAAGACGAATATATGCCGAATGTTCTTTCATTAGGCCAAGTAGATGGAAAGCAGTATGCACTTATTCGTGATGCATCGGCATTCATGCTTGGATACAACAAGGATATGTTTGATGCTGCCGGCCTTGAATATCCTAAGGATGACTGGACATGGGATGACTTTCTTGCGACAGCCCAAAAGCTGACAGTCGAGAAAAATGGCAAAACAGTCCAGTTTGGTATGGAAAACTTCTATACAAATGAATTACTTGTAGAAAATGGTGGAGGATTTGTCAGCCAAGATGGCAAGGAAGTAATCATCGACTCTCCTGAATCCATTGAAGCTATCAAATTTGGTGCAGACTTGATTAATAAATATCATGTGCAGCCAACTACCGCGCAAAGCCAAGGGTTATCCAATATGTTCCTCGCAGGCCAGGCGGCGATGAAAATGATGGGGCCATGGGATTGGTCTGATACAGCGAAAAACGCTAGCTTTAAATGGGATGTTGTTCCTCTTCCAGCAGGAAAAGCAGGAAATGTAGCAGCTGCTTCCTATCTTCCAATCGGAATTGGCAGCAAGACGAAGCATCCAGAAGAAGCGTATAAGCTTCTTGAATTCTTGACAACTGGTAAAGGTCAAGACATGCAAGTGGACACTATATCAGCAGTGCCTGTCGTAAAAAGGAATGCAGATAAGATTGAGTCAATGGCGAATGCACCTGAAAACGCTAAAGCATTGTCAACTATTTTAGCGGAAGGAAGAACGGTTATGAATGCGCCTTATATTCCGGAATATGCTGAAATAATGAGCAAAATCCAGCCTGTCATTGATAACATCAATCTTAATGGCAGCAAAGATGCGGAGAAACATTTGAAAGAAATAGCAGATCAAATTCGTAAGGAATATGGCTTGAAATAACAATAAAGAGGCTGTCTGGAGATGCTTTGACCTATATGGGGTTACCCTGTAATGGTCGGCCTGGTTTCAGGCAGCCCTTTTTATTAGGAGGGGTATTATGTATAAAAGCCGATTCATCGACAGCAAGTTTTTTTCTTTTATGGATATTACATATCGTCTAGTCAGGGCAAGTTTATTATTTTGGCTGTATGCAGGAAGAGGCTTTATTATAGCTGGATTGATTTCCTCCACATGCACACTGGCAGAGACCATTGACGAGATATTCAAAGGAAATGGTACTCCTGTGCGCAAGCTGTTTAAGGAAATTAGCCGTAAATATGCCAACCATAAAAGACTGTCTGCTTTTATGTTTTTTTTATTCATTTATATTGGAACCTTCATCATCCTGCCCTTTCCAAAAATAATCGACTCCTTTGCAGCATCAGTTATTAAATTTGTGTGCATCTATGCCTTTTTGCTGGCCATCATTTTCTTTACTTATTTGGCTTGGAATTTAGTGCACCTGCAGTTATCGATAAAGAAAACATTGTTGGTAAGCCTTTATCTGATTGCAAAGAAGCCTTTTCGTTCCCTTATTCTGGTTGTTGCCATCCTGTTAATCGGTTTGTTGATATATGTAAATTTCATCTTCTTCCTGTTCTTTGCACCTGCTATCTACGGAACTTGTACGAGGTATATATTTACATTTAGCTGGAAGAAGAAAGCAGAGGCTGCCATGTAATTTGGTCTATTAATAAAAATGATAGATTTTATTAGGAGGACATACATAGAAATCAGAAAACGCTAATATGATTATTCGGTAATGTTTTTATATGGGAGGGAGATAAAAAAATAGCTGCTTTTAAGGAAAAAAGGATGGAAGGGAGAGCCGGTTAAATGCATAGTCTGCGATGGATATGGAGGTTTCTACATACTTATCGTTCCAAGATAGCAATCGGCCTTTTTTGTGCAGTCATCGTATCAGCTTTGAATGTGTTAAACCCTTATTTAGCTGGGAAGATGGTGGATGATGTCATGTATGGCAAGCAGCTTAATTTGCTG
>JAPSHL010000326.1 GCA_031179905.1 Bacillus sp. (in: firmicutes)
AACTATCTGAACCTGTAACAAATGGAACCATCCAAGTGCCGAAGGATGGGAATCCAATTATACTGCTTGCAGATCGGCAAACAACGGGAGGATACCCAAAAATTGCTCAAGTTGCAACGGTCGATATTCCTCTGCTTGCCCAAAAGAAGCCAGGGGAAAAAATCAGGTTTAAAGAAATATCGTTAGAAGAAGCCGAACAGCTTTATATAAGGCAAGAACTGCAGTTAGAAAAACTAAAGGCTGGCCTTTTGTTGAAAGGTGATGAAACAGCTTAAACGTGAAAAAACGAAAAAAGGAGTGGTATTTCGATGTGGGTAATAACTGTGTATTCACAGGAAAATAATACAGCGCTGTTTGAATTCACTACAGAAAAAGAAGCTCGTGAAGCCTTTAAAAAGTTGGAAGGCTGTAAAATTCTAACAGAGATTATCTACTAAAATGATGATTGCTTTTGTTTAGAAACTGCGTAAATAGCGTTTTCCGCAATAGCAGCCAGATCTTGTTTTTAAACTGTGTCTGGAAAATCAATAGCCTTCTAAGAAAATAGGCTTCTATGAAAGCAGCAGATGTAATTGTTATAATAAGATAGAGGAAGCCATTGAATTTCGGTTATTGGAGGAGCAGTTAAATGAAAGAAAATATAAAGCATTTAGGGAATTTGCTATTACAAAATTCAAAAGAAATTGCAATGACTGTACATAATCGGAGATTAGAGGGAGAGAGCCTGGAGACATTGGCAGAAATCAGCCGTGTGGAAGGAGATATACTTCATCTTCGAGCTCATTTTATTTCTCTATTCGGAAAAAGCCTGTTAAACCACCCAGATTCAGAAAAATCTCGTTCTTTGTTTTCAGAATGGGGAATCAGCACTGGTGCAAATTTATCCTCCGAAGGAGTACCATTAGATGAGGCATTAAAGGATGTATCTTTTTACAGAACAGCAATATGGGAAGTTTTGAAAATAGAAATGAAGGTAAAGGATTTTTCCCTCGATGAGGCTTTCGAAGTGAAGGATATTATTGATCCTTTATTGGATTATGCCTTGTACAATTTCAGCCTGTCTTATGTGGATTCTTATGCAAATACACTTAATAATTCGCGAAAAGCGTTTTTGGAACTGTCTGTTCCAGTTGTGCCGATAACAGAAAATATTGCCATCCTGCCTTTAATCGGTGATTTAGATACAGAAAGAGCGCAGCTGCTTATGGACGAAACATTAGTGAAAACTAGTGAAATGGGAATCAGTAACCTGATTATTGATATTTCGGGTGTTATCATTATAGATACGATGGTTGCTAATGAACTGTTCAAACTTATGGATGCACTAAGACTTCTCGGTATTGAGACGATTTTCTCTGGTGTGCGGCCAGAGATAGCACAGACAATGGTAAGTCTAGGTCTCGATATCAAGAATCTCGTTACGAGGGCGAGCTTGAGACAAGCACTTGCTCACCTTGAAAATGAAAATGTCATGTAAATACAAAAAGAGCTGGCGATGCTGCCAGCTCTTTTTCATTTTATTTCAATGTGTTCAATGTATTTAAATCATGGTGCAGTGATTCAGATGGTACTTTTGTTATTGGAACATTCCCTTTTGCGACAGGCTCCTTCACATACACGAAGTCTCCTGTACCGTCTGGGGCACTTCCAGTTGCCCATAAGCCATCAGATGACTCTGATCCTTCGGAGAGATTCCAGAATTCATATGCTTCAGGCTGTGATTCTTTCTCTGCTTCTGGCGGGAAGCTTGCTGGCACAACGACACCATTTTTACTTTCCAATTCCTCAATTGCTGCAAGCCATTGATATTGGTGATATCTGTCACGAGCGAGCATTTTTCTAAATGTAGCGCGGACACCTTCATCCTTTGTCATGTGGTACAGTCTCGCAACCTGCAGGCGGCCTTGGCTTTCTGCGTGAAGGTTGGAGCGCATGTCTGCAAGTAAGTTTCCACTTGCTACGATATAAGAACCATTCCATGGTACTCCATTAGAGTTAGTCGGCAATCCTCCCAATCCGCTTACAAGCAGATGCTGCGGATTGACTCCACCCATGATCGCAGCAATTGTCGGGTCTTTAGCTGCTTCTGCCTGGTCATCTGGTGATGCGCCATCCAGCAGTTGGCTTATAAGGGAACAAAGCATTTCAACATGTCCGATTTCCTCTGTGCCAATATCCATTAACATATCCTTGTATTTTTCTTCACCGCGACAGTTAAAACCTTGAAAAAGATATTGCATCATTACAGTCATTTCTCCGAATTGTCCGCCAAGAACCTCTTGGATCTGGCGTGCCAGCATTGGATCTGGCTTGTCCACTTTTACTTCAAATTGTAATTCTTTCTGATGACGAAACACATATATCTCCTCCTTTTGGTTTAGCAGTTACGCTTATGAAGTACCCTTGCTAAATTAGAGATAAACACTGTGCTGAAAATTTCCCAAAAAAAGAGCCCTTAAGGCTCATCCATCTTCATGACAAAAAATCGATTTGGGATTTTAGAATTTCTTCATTCAAAATTAAAAAGGGTGTTGATTGGAGCAGATAGGTGAGTCTCGGGATCAGCGAGATAGCCGATACCCTGAAGCCCAAATCAATTTCCCTTATTTTTGAGAAATTTATATAAAAAACTTTAAACAAATACCTCGCAAAGAGTTCTTGGTCAGTTTTTGAATGAGCCTTCAAGGAACATCATTTATCAATGGATTCTTCATGTTCATTTGTTTGATAGGTTTTTTCCGTGACTTGATTTTCTTTTTTGTTCTTTTCATATTCCTTACGGATTTTTCCGCATGTTATACACTCACCGCTATAATAATAGCTGTATTTATGATACTTGCGGATTGCACAAATAATTGATCCAAAAAGCATATGTAACACAACTCCTTTACCTATAAATTGTACAATAAAGCGAATGAAGCGAAGATTAAATAAAAGTGACACAACAAGACAGATAGGTGACAAAAACCTTCTTTGATTACTGAATGAAAACAATGTGACGGTGTTTTATCAAAGTTTGTTAAAAAAGAAATGACGATGTAATATCTACTCTTTGCATCCTTCATAAATTTCTTTTTCCTTCTTGGTAAATACTAATAATCTCTTTAAGAAAAGAAGCCACTGGAAGGACGGTAAAGATGAAAAACTTAAAAAAATTGCATAAGTCAGATTTCAAGATACCGTTCATCTACTTGATCATATCTGCATGCTGGGTTATTTTCTCATCTTATATACTCACTTATTTCACTGGCGATTTGCGTAATTTGGCATCCTATGAAATGCTGAAAGGCTGGATTTTCATATGTGTCACAAGTGCTATTCTTTACCTTTTAATTAGAAGGGAAAGAATGAAGGATGAACAATCGAATAAAAGAATCTCCGAAGCTGAATTTAAATTTAGAACATTAGTTGAGGAATCTCTGTTAG
>JAPSHL010000327.1 GCA_031179905.1 Bacillus sp. (in: firmicutes)
GCAAAAATAAAAAAAATTGGCAACAAGACTGTAACAAACTGCATTATTTTTCGCTTCCTATCTTATGAATTCACCGTAGACTAGTTTCTGATTTGACCATTTCCATAAATAATATATTTCGATGATGTCAAAGCCTTTAGTCCCATCGGTCCTCTTGCGTGGAGCTTTTGTGTACTGATGCCGATTTCCGCTCCATATCCGAATTCAAACCCGTCAGTAAAGCGCGTGCTTGCATTATGGTAAACAGCTGCTGCATCAACACTGGATAGGAAAATATCTGCATTTTCACTGCTTTCAGTAATAATTGCCTCCGAATGCTTTGTGCCGTACGTATTAATATGTGTGATTGCTTCCATTACATCCCTAACAATTTTAACACTGATTTTCAATGCGGAATACTCTGTGTACCAATCCTCTTCTGTTGCTTTGAAGGAAGCAGTGAAGTCTTTTGTAACCGTACTGTCTCCGTATATTTCAACACCATGATCAGCCAAAGACTGCAACAATTCTTGGCCGTATTGGTCATACCAATTTTTGTGTACCAAGATTGTCTCTAAAGCATTGCAGACAGATGGACGCTGTGTTTTGCCGTTAAGGCTGATGGAAAGAGCCATTTGTATATCCGCACTTTCGTCGATAAATAAATGACAGTTTCCAGCGCCTGTCTCAATAACAGGTACAGAAGCTTCTTTAACAACTGTATCAATCAGGTTTTTCCCGCCTCTTGGGATGAGTACATCCAGGTATTCTGTTAAATGGAACAGCTCCTTTGCTGTCTCTCTGCTAGTATCTTCTATAAGCTGGACTGCATTTACAGGGAGAGCTGACCTCTTTAATGCATCATGAATAGAACGTACTAAAGCAATATTGGAGCTCGCTGCAGAAGAACTGCCTCTGAGCAAAATGGCATTGCCTGTCTTTATTGACAGTGTTGCTGCATCTACCGTTACATTTGGTCTTGCTTCATAAATCATGCCCATCACACCGATTGGCACCGTTTTTTTGCGGATAAGTAACCCGTTCTCTTTTTCAATTTCTTCCAGTGTAGCCCCAATTGGATCTTCAAGTTCAATGAGCTGTCTTATCGCCAGCGCCATGTCTTCTATCCTTTTTTCATTAAGCATAATTCTGTCCAAAACAGATGGTGTTAATCCTGCCTTTTCTCCGTTGACCAAGTCTGCTTTGTTTTGTTCAATAATATAAGCTTGATCGACCAAAAGCTGATCTGCAATAAGCGCCAGCGCCTCATTTTTATCACCAGTTGTAAATTTCCACAGCTCTCTGCTAGCTTCTTGTGCTAGCTTTCCTTTCGTTTGCACTTCTCCCATTTTTAAGACCCCCTTTGTATTTTCACCCAGCTATTGCGGTGGATAACTTCTTGCAGTTGTCCTTCCTGTTTGCGCAGTTTTCCTGCCAATAGATCATTCAGTTCATTTGAGCCGTATAAGACTTCTCCTTTACCGATTAAACCAGATGTGCCAAACACTTCGACGACATCACCTTTTTCAAATAATCCTTCTATTTTATAAATACCTGCCGGCAGCAAGCTGCTTCCCTTTTGAAGCAAAGCAAGCTCTGCCCCTTCATCTACATAAACTTTTCCTTCCACCTTTGAGTGAAGAGCAATCCACTGTCTGTTGCTTGTAATTGCACTCAAACCTTCAGAACCGATATAGGTGCCGTCTCCTTTTCCTTCAAGAATAGTTAAAAGTTTATCATCTCCGGCCCCACTGCCAATAAACACTTGTACACCTAGACTAAGAGCTGTCTCAGCCGCAATCAGCTTCGATTTCATCCCGCCTGTTCCCACTTTTGAGCCGCTTCCTTTGGCTCCTTCCAGAAATTCAGGTGTTACTTTTTCAATATAATCAAGACGTTTAGCATTTGGATTTTCTTTCGGATTGCTGTCATAAAGTCCATTAATATCTGTTAAAATTATCAGCTGTTCTGCGTGGATTAACCCGCTTACTAAGGCAGACAGCATATCGTTATCACCGAATGTAAGCTCTTCAACAGATACTGTATCATTTTCATTGATTATCGGCAGTATGCCTCTTTCCAAAAGCTCTGACAAGGTGGAATAAGCATTACGGTAACGTTCCTTCTTGCTGAAATCATTTCTTGTCAGCAATATTTGAGCAGGTACTATTCCATATTCTTTCAAGCTCTCTGTATAATGCTGAATCAGCAGACCTTGACCAACTGCTGCAGCTGCTTGTTTTCCTTTTAGCGTCACTGGCCGCGACGGATATCCTAGCTGTTTGAAACCAGCTGCAACTGCACCAGATGAAACAAGTATTACTTCCTTGCCTACTCTCTTTAACGCAGCAATGCTTGCGATATGATCTTTTAGTTTAAGCTGATCGATTTCTCCCTTTGAATTTGTCAGCGAACTGCTGCCGATTTTCACCACTATTCTTTTTCTGTCCAAAACGATTACCTCCAACATTCCGAATCATTTATCTGTTTGACTGTAATAAAAAAAAGCCCTTTTCATCCTGTAAAAAGGACGAAAAGAGCTTTCCGTGGTACCACCTTAATTGGACAAAAGACGGTGCTTTTATCCCACTTTGTCTGATAACGCCAGATAATACGCCTAGTTTTCTAGGACTCGAAAGGCAGGTTCTGCGGCATGTCGTCATGGAGCCTTTCAGCTTATAAGCTCCACTCTCTTTTACGGATGGTTATCGCATACTAATCCTTTCTCTTCGTTCGCTTCTTCTTTTTTATTTATTATAGCAGTTATTTTTATTGTTTCAACACTATTTTCTGTGGTTATTTTTTTAATACTGGCTCTTGTTCTGTCTTTATTGCCCATTTACGGATAGCATATGCCACACCATTTTCATCATTGGTTTTTGTCGTAACATTAGCCGTTTCTTTGACGACTTCCTGAGCATTACCCATCGCGACTCCAATACCAGCTTCTTTAATCATGCTAATATCGTTCAAGCTGTCTCCGGCTGCCATTACCTCATCCATTGTGATGCCAAGTCGTTCACATACTGTTTTCAACCCTTTTGCCTTATTGATACCTAGTGCGTTCACTTCAATATTCACAAGAGATGAATTGCTTATTTCAAAGATGTTTTTTGCCTGCAGTTCTTTCAGGACTTCGTTTCTTACTGCATCGTCATCAATATGATAGCCGAACTTCAGCCATTCCATTGTATCAATATCCTCGGGCATTTCGTTATTCCAAAGCTTGCCGCTGCTGATTGCCCATGTTTTCGCACCATGTTTTTGGGCAAGTTCCCAAAGCCAGCGCATTTGCTCAGCTTCTACTAAATTACGCTCAATTAAATTGCCTTGCCAATCCCATATCTCACTGCCATTTACTGTGACTAAATATGTTTTAAGGAATAGACTTTCAGCATGTTCCTTGCATGTTGCGATTGATCTGCCTGTACTTAAAACAGCGACAG
>JAPSHL010000097.1 GCA_031179905.1 Bacillus sp. (in: firmicutes)
TCGATATGTAACATTGGGATTGAGGCTCCGACAGGTCCTGAAGTGATTAGAGGCTCGACAAGGCTGAAGGCGGGAACTGCTCAAAAAATGATCTTGAATATGCTGTCTACAGCTACGATGACAAAGCTTGGCAAGGTTTACCAAAATGAAATGGCAGACATGAAACTGATTAACAATAAGCTTGTGGACAGAGCCGTTCAGACGCTGATTAACATAACAGATACAACAGAGGAAGTGGCGCGGACTGCCCTTGAAGCTTCAGGGTTTGACCTGAAATCAGCAGCATTCGTTATCCTCTCAGGTGGCACAGCAGAGGAAGCAGCCTCCTTCCTAGCACATGCACAGGGTCATCTAAAGAAAGCAATTAAGCTGTACTTCCAGGATGTGAAGGAGGGGAGGCGGGGAGGCGTTAAATCAAAAGAATAGGTTAATTAAAAGTCATTATATAAATATTTTTTACTTTGAAAAACTAAAGGGGTAATGGGTATGAAAGCTTACTTACAAAAACTTGGTCGAGCTTTAATGCTGCCTGTAGCTGTATTGCCAGCGGCAGCAATTTTAATGGGGATAGGTTATGCAATCGACCCTTCTGGATGGGGAGCAGACAGTCCAACAGCTGCTTTCCTAATAAAAGCTGGTTCCTCCATTCTTGACAATATTCCATATTTGTTTGCAGTGGGTGTAGCTTTAGGATTGTCTAAAGATAAGGATGGATCTGCTGCTTTAAGTGGTTTAGTTGCTTTTCTTGTCATTAAAACACTGTTATCCACAAATTCCGTTGCTATGCTGCAAGGCATAAATCCGGAAGATGTGAATATTGCTTTTACAAAAATTGAAAATGCCTTTATCGGGATGCTTTCCGGTATTGTTGCGTCCATCATGTATAACCGGTTCAGCAAGACGCAGCTTCCCGCCGCATTTGCGTTTTTCAGCGGAAAAAGGCTTGTTCCAATATTAAGCGCTGTCAGCATGCTAGTAGTTGCTGTTATTCTATTGTTCTTATGGCCGGCTATTTACAGTGGATTAGTATCATTTGGAACACAAATCAGTAAACTGGGAGCAATTGGAGCTGGTTTGTATGGTTTCTTCAACAGGCTGCTTATCCCGACAGGTCTCCATCATGCACTGAATGCTGTATTCTGGTTTGACTTAGCAGGAATTAATGATATTGGAAACTTCTGGGCTGGCAAAGGTGAAAAAGGTGTGACAGGCATGTATCAGGCAGGTTTCTTCCCTGTTATGATGTTCGGATTGCCAGCAGCTGCTCTAGCGATGTACCATACAGCAAAAACGAAAAGAAAGAAGCAAGTTGCATCACTTATGCTTGCAGCAGGTATTGCTGCATTCGTAACAGGTGTTACAGAACCAATTGAATTTGCCTTTATGTTTGCAGCACCTGGATTGTATCTAGTCCATGCAGTCCTTACTGGATTCTCGTTGGCAATTGCGTCCTTCTTCCATTGGACTGCCGGTTTCTCATTCAGCGGAGGATTAATTGATTTTGTCTTAAGCTCAAGATTGCCTTTGGCCAACCAGCCGTATATGCTTATTGTTCAAGGTTTGGTCTTCGCTGTTATTTACTATACTTTGTTCCGCTTCCTCATCACGAAGTTTAACTTAACCACACCAGGACGTGAGGAAGAAACAGCTGAAGAAGAAGCAGTAACACCAATAGATTCTGATAACAAGTTTGCTGTGATGGCTTCACAGATATATGCAGGCTTAGGCGGAGATGATAATGTCGCTTCTGTCGATAACTGTGTTACAAGGTTAAGGGTTGAAGTTAAAGACATGAATGCAGTAAATCAGAACAAAATTAAAGCTACTGGGGTTCCGGGAATCAATATTGTCGGTCCAACCAGCATACAAGTCATTGTCGGTACACAAGTACAGTTTGTTGCAGACGAAATTGATAAGATTAGACAGGAAGATTAGCAATCCTTTTTTAAGTAAGAGACAAATCCCGATTAATTTTGATCGGGATTTGTTGCATTTTTACTAAGTGGTAATGCTCTGTAGAGGACATGAAAATTACAGTCTTGTGAAAGTTTGTACAAAAATTCTGCTCTTTTCTTAAAAAAAGTAATTTTCTAAATAATTTAATAATGATATGATATGTTACGTTACAAGATTAATAGGAGAGTACCAGTTAAAAAAAGTGGTCAAATAATCTGACAAGTTTCTCGTTTTTTTGCTTAAAAGGAAGTAAACTATAAGCTAGTAGAGTGATGTTTCTATTAATAAGCAATAAGATTCGGGTGGATAGTTCGTATTTAGCCTTTATATTGCTATTTTATAACTGTTTTTTTATATTTTTTTATATTAAAAGCGCACATTATGTTGAAAATGAACAATAAAGTATGTATAATACGAGTATAAACAGTATGGCAGGTGATTATCATAGATTCGAATGAAACGAAAAGATTACTTTCGCAAATCTATAATAAAGTATCAAAGGAATTGTTTGGTGCTGGCACCACATTGCTGAAAGTAACAATCGATCAAAACGTAATAACCCTGCAAGCGAAGCATCCGAGAGCTTCCAGATCAGCTGCGCTAGAAGGTGAAGTACCGAGCTTGAAGCTCGAGGTGGACTTTCATCTATCTCTATTGTTCAAAAAGAAGTTCAGGCAGCAGCTTGAAGAACAAATCGATTGGAATATAGAAGCTATATTAAGAGATTATGACTCATTCACACAATTTGCTTTTACAAATATCGTCTTAAATAATAAATAATTAGGATTTTTGCTTGGATTTATCTGAGCGAAAGGCCAAATATAAGACTAAGATAGTTTTCCCTTTGTTTATCAAAGAAAAGACAATCTTAAGTAGAAGAATGATTCTATTTAAGATTGTCTTTTTTTGTTTTGCTTTTTCGCCTTATTAGAAGGGCAGGATAAAAAAGGGGTAGCGTATAGCAGTTATTGATAAAACATTTTATAAAAGAAAACGGAGGGGCATGAAAATGAAGAAAATCGTTCAAGCATTGGCAGCATCATCTTTATTGCTTTTAGCAGCATGCGGTTCTAATGGAAGTTCAGGCAGCAGCGAAGGAAAGGAAAAACTTGTTGTATCCACATGGGGATTCAATGAAGACTTTTTCCGTGAAGAAATTTATAAGCCTTTTGAAGAGGAAAATAATGTGGAAATCGTATTGGATACAGGCAACAATGCTGATCGCCTAAATAAAATTAAACAAGGTAACTCAGATGTAGATGTTATTTTCTTATCAGACTATTATGCACAGCAAGGCATTCAAGATGGATTATTTGAGACGATTGACCGCGAGAATATTCCTAATGTTGATAAAATCTATGATGTGGCTAAAGCTCCACTAGGGAGTGATTACGGACCTGCATACACAATTGCTCAGTTTGGAATTGCTTATAACCCTGATGAGTCTCCTATTGAAATTACTTCTTGGAAGGATTTATGGAGTGCAGATTTGAAAGGAAAGATTACAATACCAAGCATCACATCTACTACAGGACCAATGATGGTTGATTTAGCTTCGCAGGTGAGTGGGGAAGAAACGTTTAATGAGGATGCTGCATTTACTTCTTTAAAGGAAATTATGCCTAGTGTAGTCAAGGAATACGGACAAACTTCCGAGTATGTTAACATGTTCGCACAAGGTGAGATTGCCGCAGGTCCAATTATGGAAATGTACTTTGCTGACTTGAAAGAAGCAGTTCCGAGTGCCCAGTTTGTAACACCAGCTGAGGGTGGCTATGCTGTAATGAATACAATGAATGTTATTAAAGGAACAGACCAAAAAGAGCTGTCTGAAAAATTTATTAACTATATCCTTGGTCAAGAAGCTCAAGAGAAATCTGCAAAAAATAAAGTGGATTCCCCTGTTAATGTAGACGTTCAGCTGACAGAAGAGGAAGCTGAGGGACTAACATATGGAGAGGACTTGATTAACAGTCTTCATACTATGGATATGGAATTTGTTAATAATAATTTAAGCAAATGGGTAGACCGCTGGAACCGTGAGCTTATCCAATAAGAGTAGGAGGGACTCTAAAATGCCTGAAAAGCTGATACTTGATGTGGATACAGGGATTGATGATGCGATAGGCATTCTGCTCGCTGTTAAAAGCAGGAGCTTTGACCTGTTAGGAATTACGACAGTGAGTGGGAATGTCTCCCTAGATGCCGCAACTAAAAATACATGCAAAATTCTCGATTTGCTCGGAAGTACAGAAATACCGGTAGTTAAGGGCGCTGATTCTCCGCTTTTTAGAAAGCCGGTGTTTGAACATCGTATTCATGGAGAGGATGGCCTTGGAGGAGCGTTACAGGGTGTTTCTGCAAGCAATCCGATAAGTGACGGTTTTGCGCCAGACTTCATTATCAATTCGATTTTAAGTTTTTCAGGGGAGGTAACCTTAGTCTGTACAGGCCCTCTTACGAACTTAGCTCTGGCAGTAAAGAAATGTCCTCAGATTACAAAGCATGTCAAAAAGGTGATTTTCATGGGCGGTGTAGTTAAAGATGTCGGCAATATCACCCCAACAGCTGAGTTCAATGCCTTTGTCGATCCAGAGGCGGCAAAAATTGTCCTTCATGCGGGATTCCCCTCTATTGTACAGGTTGGCTTGGATGTAACAAGAAAGGCATTACTTACTAGTGATCATATTCGTCAGCTGAAAGATGAAAAGCTTGCGGGCTATATAGATGAAAGCACAAACGATTATCAACAGAAATACTATTCTCGCTACGGCGTGCATGCATGTGCCATGCACGACCCGTTAGCGGTCGGCATTGCTATTAACCACCAGTTAGCTGTAACAGAGAAGTATTATGTGGATGTGGAAACAAAGAGTGAATTATGTGATGGTCAATTCGTATGTGACTTCCAAAATCGCTTGAACAAGCAGCCTAATTTAGAGATATGTATTGAAGCTGATGCAGCAGCCTTTTTTGAAATGTTTATTGAAATTTTAAATTCTTAAATTCTTTAATTTTAAACAGGGAGTGATGAGATGAAGAGAAGATATCTATACCTGTTGCTTCTGCCAGGATTGCTGTTTTTGACTGTTTTTATGGTTATTCCGATTTTGTCTATGATTGGAACAACCTTTCATGATAACGGATCAATTAGTGTAAAAGGATATATTGATTTTTTTAGGGATGATTATTTCATCAAGATTTTACTGACTACCTTGCGTGTCAGCTTGTTTACGACTCTTATCTGTATATTGATTGGATTTCCAGTTTCATATTATATTTCTAAGCTTCAAGCACGAAAAAAGGCTGTTTTCTTGCTGTTAACCATCTTTCCGTTGTTGACAAGTCCTGTTGTCCGTTCTTTTAGCTGGATGATTATTATCGGGAAAAACGGAGTTCTTAATAAGGTTCTTTTAGGAGCAGGGATTATTAATCAGCCTCTTGAGATACTCTACACACCAACAGCCATCATTATCGGTTTAGTGCATTTATTTCTGCCTTTAGTGATTGTCACACTTGTTGGAGTGATGGAAAATATCGAAATGGATTTGCTGCAGGCAGCAGAGAGTCTTGGTGCATCTAAACTTGGAGTCTTTTTAAAGATTGTCGTACCATTATGTGTGCCTGGACTGGTAATCGGCAGCATTCTAGTATTTGTCGGTAGTTTTACAGCTTATACGACACCAGCATTGCTAGGCGGAAAACAAAGGGTTATTTCCACCTTTTTATATCAAAATGCAATTACATTAAATGACTGGAAGCTTGCATCTATTGTGGCAACTATTATGATAGTGGTGACCTTTATCATTATTGCCATTATGAATGGAGCAGCAAAAAAACTAAATCCGAAGGGGTAGAGGTGTATGCAGGAAAAGAATAGAGGGTTGGCCCTGTTTACATTCCTCGTTTTTGTTTTTTTACTAGGGCCTTTGCTTATTATTTCAATTACTTCATTTGAGGGCGGAAGCATCTTGAAGTTCCCCCCAGAAGATTATTCTTTTAAATGGTATGAAAATATTTTTCAAGTAGAAATGTTCTTGAGTACATTCAAGACATCCATCATTGTTTCCATTGCCGGAAATATTTTAGCATTATTGCTTGGCGTTCCTGCTGCATATGCATTAAGCAGATTCGACTTTGCAGGTAAGGGTATTATCAATGGGATTTTTGTTTCACCAATTCTTATTCCTGGGATTGTGTTAGGTTTTTCATTTTTACGTTACATTGTAGTTGCATATGATCTGCCGATTTATACTTCCCTTTTTATCGGACATACCGTCATCATGCTTCCATTTGTCATTCGCGTTATCTCGTCAAGCTTAACAAACTTTGATTTTTCTATAGAGGAAGCTGCACTCAGTTTAGGGGCGAGCAGACTCGGTACATTTTTCTCGATTGTTGTCCCGAATATTAAGTCAGGCATAATTGCTGCTGTTATGATTGCCTTTTTAGAGTCATTCAATAACGTTGATATTTCTGTTTACATGACAGGACCAGGAGTGAGCACTTTCCCAATACAGATGCTGTTGTATGTAGAAAACTACTTTGACCCTACAGTTGCAGCTATATCTGTACTGCTAATGATTATTACTGCATTGTTTATGTTTATAGTAGAGCGATTAATGGGATTATCGTATTTTACAAAAAGATAGAAGGGATTGTTAAATGTGGCTTTGTTTACATTACAAGACATATCTGTAGCTTATAACAAAAAAGAAATCCTTAAGGATTTCAATCTTGAAATAGAAAAGGGGCAGCTTGTATCCTTGCTTGGTCCGAGCGGCTGCGGCAAGACAACAACACTTCGTTTAATTGCTGGTTTCCTGCAATCAAATAACGGGAAATTCTTGTTTAAAGATAAAGACTATACAAAGGTTCCTGTTAACAAAAGGAACTTTGGATTTGTGTTCCAAAACTATGCTTTGTTTCCCCATATGACTGTTGCTGATAATATCGCCTTCGGTCTCCGTTTGCGGAAGGTCCCAAAAGCAGAAGCAGTTAAGCGAGTTGAGCGCATGTTGGAAATCGTTAATCTAGAAGGATATGGCAAAAGATTCCCTTCCGAACTTTCAGGAGGGCAAAGACAACGGGTTGCAATCGCCAGAGCTCTTGTAATTGAACCGGATATTCTCTTGTTTGATGAACCATTAAGCAACCTGGATGCTAATTTGCGTGTCAATATGCGTGTCGAAATAAGAAGAATTCAGCAAGAGCTGGGGATAACAACGGTATACGTATCTCACGATCAAGAAGAATGCTTCTCTATATCTGATCAAGTTGCCATTATGAATAAAGGCATAATCGAGCAGTTGAGCGACCCTGCTACTATTTACAAATATCCAGCAACAAAATTTGTCGCTGATTTTATTGGCTTCAAAAACTTTATTGAGTTTGAGAGCAGAGAAGATAAAGGCGATATAGTTGAGCTGAGTAAAAATGGCCGTGTGTTTACAGTTGAAAAACATTCCCATATGAGTCCGAATAAAAAAGTGGGAGCTGTTCGGCCAGATGATTTCCTTCTTGCAGAATGGAATGAAACACAAGTACTGCCATCAAACGGCATACCAGGGAAAATAAAAATCACCACATTTCTTGGCAGAAGCTACCAATATGTTGTGAGCACGCCAATCGGTGATTTCACTGTTAATAAGGAGATGACTGCGCCGTATCATGTCGGTCAGGAAGTAGTCTTAATTATTCCTAAGGATCAGATGGTGCTTGTAGAGTAGGAGGGGTTCAACAATGAAAGTAGATATGCTTATTAAGGAAGCACGGGTTTTTAACAGCTATTTTAAACAGTTCACAAAAGCAAATGTTGCTGTTAAGGATGGCAAGTTCTTTTATATTGGCGCAAAAGGCAGTGAAACTTTTGAGGCAGATGAAATAATAGAAGCTGCTGGTATGTATCTCGTTCCAGGATTAATTGATATCCATCTCCATATTGAAAGCACGATGGTGACTCCAGCGACATTTTCGTACGGCTTGCTGAAAAACGGGGTTACCACAATCGTACCCGAGCCTCATGAAATGGCAAACGTGTTTGGAATAGCAGGTGTAAAAGAGATGATTAAGGCAAGCAAGAACTGTCGTTTGGACATGTTCTATGCTATTCCAAGCTCGGTTCCTGCAACCAGTATGGAAACTACTGGAGGAGCAATAGAGATAGAAGATATAGAAGAACTGCTGCAAACAGAGCAGATCAAATGCCTTGGAGAAATTATGAATTATTATGATGTTATTTCCAAACCAGGCGGGAAAACAAATAAGATTTTATCTTATATTTCTAAAAATCATCCAGAGCTGATCATCGAAGGACATGTACCGAGGCTCCTTGACCTTGAATTACAGATGCTATCCTTCGCAGGAGTGACTTCAGACCATACTCACCAAACAGTTGAAGGGATGAAGGAGCGGATTGCTATTGGCATGTTCCTTGAAATTCAAGAAAAATCAATGACAAAAGAAGTAATAGATTACTTGATAGAACACAGTGTCGATGAGCATTTCTGTTTTGTCACTGATGATGTGATGGCGGATTCCCTGCAAAGCAGAGGGCATTTAAATGTATTGCTGAAAAAGGCTATTGCCATGGGAATGTCCCCAGAACAGGCAATTTATGCCTGTACCTACACACCAGCCTCTCGCATGAGGATGTATGACAGAGGAGCAATTGCACCAGGCAAGCTTGCTGATTTTCTGCTAGTTTCAGAGTTAGACAGCTTTCATATACAAAGTGTGTATAAAGAAGGAACAAAGGTCTATGATGAGACAGTTCCCTATGTGCAGGAAGCAAGCAGCCGCCAATTTCCTGAATCCTTTTACGAAAGTGTAATACTAGCTAAACTTACCGAAGAAGATTTCCAGGTGAATCTCTCGCAGGATAATGGTAAGGTGAAATGCCGAATTATGAACGTGAAGAACGGCTCCACCTTTACAGAAGAAAAACACGATGACTTAAATCTAGAAGCTGGTATGCTGCAATGGGAGAACAGTGAATACGGATTGCTTGCCACATTTGAACGCTATGGCAAGAACGGCAATAGTGCAAGAGGGCTTATTGGCGGTGATATCCTGAAAAGAGGAGCTGTCGCAACAACCTATTCGCATGATAACCACAATCTCCTTGTGCTTGGACAAAATAAAGAAGATATGGTTATAGCAGCAAACGCAGTAATACAGCAGCAAGGTGGAATTTGCTGTGTGCATAATGGCGAAATCCTAGCGAATGTACCGCTGCCTGTTGGCGGAATTCTTTCAGAAGAACCTTTGTATATCATTTCTAAGCAGGTAGAACAGCTTACAGCGACACTACAAGCGCTGGGATATGACCATTATAATGCGATTATGTCTCTAAGCACATTATCTCTTCCTGTAAGTCCCGCTTTAAAAATTACTGATCATGGCTTGATTGATGTGAATAAAGGGATGGTTGTTCCTTTATTGGTCGAGTAAACAAAAAAAGAACTAGATCTTAGTTGATCTAGTTCTTTTTTCTATAATGATTACTTTATGCCCCTCATCTTGTTTTGAATCATTGGTGATAGAAGGAATAATACAAGAGCTAATACAATCGAGCAGCCGCCGATGATGCCGAAGTACAGCATTTCTGTTTTTTCTGAATAGAACTTAACGATTTGCGCATTCAATCCTTGTGCTGCAGCATTAGATAGGAACCAAAGGCTCATTGTTTGTGCAGAGAATGCAGCCGGTGCTAGTTTTGTTGTTGCCGATAATCCTACAGGAGATAAGCAAAGCTCTCCGAGTACTACGATGAAGTAGCTTAGTACAAGCCATAAAGGATTAACAAGCGAGTTCGCTCCGCCGAAATAAGCTGGAAGCAAAATAACTAGGAAAGAAAGGCCAGCAAACAGCAATCCTATTGAGAATTTCTTTGGTATGGAAGGCTGGCGATCGCCAAGCTTTACCCATAGCCATCCTATAATTGGTGCAAAGATAATGATAAACAGTGGGTTTAATGATTGGAACAGTGTTGGCGATAAGTGCATGCCAGCAAATTCAAGCTGTGTACGCTTATCTGCATATCCTGCAAGAATTGTGGAACCTTGTTCCTGAATTGCCCAGAACATAACAGAAGCCAAGAACAATGGTATATAAGCAATCAAGCGGGAACGTTCGTCAGATGTTGTTTTTGGGCTGCGATACATGATAGTAATATAGATTGCCGGGATCAAGAATCCGAGGATACCTACCACAATAGCGAAAGTGTCAAATGTAAGATAGCCTGTTGGAATGGTAATAGCTAAGATGATGGCAATAACAACAATACCAATACCAATGATTGAATAAACCTTTTTCTTTTCAGCAGCAGATAGCGGGTTTGCAACAATCGTACCTGCCAAACCCAGGTTTTTCTTTTTTGTAAACATAAATACTAATAATCCAATAAGCATACCGATTGCAGCAAGACCAAAGCCTAAATGGAAGCTTGTATTCATGCCGACTTCACCGACGATTAGAGGAGATAGGAATCCTCCAAGGTTAATACCCATGTAGAAAATGCTGAATCCTGCATCACGGCGGTTGTCTTCTTGAGAATAAATTTCTCCGACAATACTTGATACGTTTGGCTTTAATAAGCCTGTACCAATAACGATTAGCACCATTGATACGAAGAACATGCTGATGCTTCCTGGTACTGCTAAAACAATATGACCAAGCATTATGAAAATTCCGCCATAAAATACTGCTTTAGAAGTACCAAAAATTCGGTCAGCCAACCAGCCGCCAATGATACCTGACATATAAACAAGTGATCCGTAAATGGACGTAATGGCAAATGCAGTAGTTTCAGGAATGCCTAGTCCACCTTTTGACACTTCATAGTACATGTAGTAAACAAGGATGGCTTTCATTCCGTAGTAAGAGAATCTCTCCCAGAACTCTGTGAAAAACAGAGTGAAAAGTCCTTTTGGATGACCAAAAAAACCTTTTTGTGGAACACTGTCCACAATTTTCTGTTTATTTAAGTCTAGCATTGTTTTAACCTCCTCTAGTATTCTAATATAATACTGAAAAAACAGATGTTTTGTCAAAAAGTTTTTTAATATATCGAACAATATTGTTCGATAAAGGATTAAACAGGTTTTTCCATTTTTTATTATAAAGTAGTTTTATGTAGTTTTTAGTAGTAATACGTACTTTTGTTATATCTATATATGTTTTTTAGGGATAAATTGGTATAAATAGAAATGTGATGAAAAGGAATGGAAAAATGTACATTCGGTTAAATTAACAAATGTTTGTAAAATTTAAGGAGGTAAAAAACATGAAGGATACAAGTGAGTTTGTACAGACTTTAAAGGAAAACAGCAAAAAACAAGAGAAAAACAAGCATAAAGGAAAAGGCCATCCAGAAAGCAGCCTTCCTAACAAACAGCATTGATCTTTAAAGCTGCCTGTTTTAATAAATGGGCAGCTTTAGACTGTAGACGATTTTGTTGAAATGATACTTATTCATAAGCGAAGCTGCCCGTATTAATAATGGGAGGTATCCCATTACAGCTGATCCTAATTCTCCAAGACAAGCACCTTTTTAGACTATTCGCATAACTTAAAAAGGGTTATTTAAGGAGGGAGATTAGATGAAAATAGAGCGTGTTGTAACTTATTACGGGTATGATTTGCTGATAAACGAAAAACTACATAAGAAATGTTTGAACTGCCAAAAGTGGTATGTTTTTACAGAGGATTTTGGCTATTGTCAAACATGTATAAAATCAATACAGAAAAATTAACCGTATGCAACTAAAAAGCATGTTTTAGTAAATTTCGGGTATTCTACTTACTATATAAGTTAATCTATGGAAGGAGAGTCCTACTATGAAGGAAATGACTGTTTATTTAAAGGAAACGACAGCTGAGCAACCTATCCAATCACTAGAATCAGCGTTGATGACGACCGATGGGATAGAAAGGGCACTAGTTGATGTATCCGATGGAGAAGTCAAAATTGTTTATAATGAAAATCAGATAACAAAGGAAACTGTATTGGAAAAAATAAAAGAGCAAGGATTTCATTCTTTAAGCTAAAACAATAAAGAAAAATGTCCTATTAGTCTAGCAAAAGCATATATTATATATAAGTTTGCAAGTTAATAGGAGGAGCGTATGTTTACTTTATTCGGAAAAGCGGTCTTAGGAATGGCGTTGCTCAGACTGCTGTCAGGTTGTATCGAAATAACGGCGGCAGTGCTAATGTTGAGGTCCAATCAAATAGAAAAAGCTCTAATCATCAACAGCTCCCTTGCGATAGTTGGTCCGTTGATACTAATAGCCACGACTTCAATCGGATTATTCAGCATTGCCGACAAAATTTCGTTTGGGAAGATGCTCTGTGTTCTGACAGGCGTTGGTTTTATCCTGTATGGGGTAAGAGGCAGTTGAATAATTAGAAGTTTAGCTTTTATAAAAATAAACCTGTATGATCATCGTACAGGTTTATTTCTATGATTTTTTATTAGCTGCTGTAGTTGTCTGCTGTCTGTTTTTTTATCTTATCTTATCTGTTTCTTCATTTATACAATTAATATCAAATCCGTTCGAATAATGGCTCTTTAATCTTTTTATTACCATAATGAACCAAAATTGCGATAAAAATAAAGCGTTTACAAAATAAATGAAAGCATTTACAATGTAATTGTACCAATAAATATGAGATATTCTAATAAATTCTACAAATGGTTTA
>JAPSHL010000328.1 GCA_031179905.1 Bacillus sp. (in: firmicutes)
AAGGCAGAGAGAGTTTTCCAAATTGATAACCTGTTTGATGTGAGCAATGTAGCGATTAACCACCATATAACACAAGCACTTAAAGCGCATGCGAGCATGCATAAGGATGTTGATTATGTTGTACAGGACGGCGAAATTGTTATCGTTGACCAATTCACAGGCCGCCTAATGAAAGGACGCCGCTACAGTGACGGTCTCCATCAGGCGATTGAGGCAAAGGAAAACCTCGATATTCAGAATGAAAGCATGACGCTTGCAACTATTACCTTCCAAAACTATTTCCGCATGTATGAAAAGCTTGCAGGGATGACTGGTACAGCGAAGACAGAGGAAGAGGAATTCCGCAATATTTATAATATGAATGTTGTTGTTATCCCTACAAACAGAGATATCGTCCGCGATGACCGCGCGGATTTGATATATGCGACAATGGACGGCAAGTTTAGAGCTGTAGTTGAGGATATTGCAGAAAGACATAAGAATGGACAACCAGTTCTAGTCGGTACTGTTGCTATTGAGACTTCGGAAATCATTTCGAAGTATCTTTCTAAAAAAGGAATCCCTCATAATGTCTTAAATGCGAAAAACCATGAAAGAGAAGCAGAAATTATTGCTACTGCCGGTGAAAAGGGTGCTGTTACAATCGCAACTAACATGGCAGGACGCGGTACGGACATCAAGTTAGGAGAAGGAATTAAGGAAGTGGGCGGGTTGGCAGTCATCGGTACAGAACGCCATGAAAGCCGACGGATTGACAACCAGCTGCGCGGACGTTCCGGACGTCAAGGAGATCCTGGTGTTACGCAATTCTATCTTTCTATGGAAGATGAACTTATGCGCCGCTTCGGATCTGACGGCATGAAAGCAATGATGTCAAAATTAGGCATGGATGATTCACAGCCTATTCAGAGCAAAATGGTTTCAAGAGCTGTCGAATCTGCTCAAAAACGAGTGGAAGGAAACAACTTCGACTCACGGAAACAGCTCCTTCAATATGATGACGTACTACGTCAGCAAAGGGAGATTATCTATGCACAGCGGAATGAAGTGCTTACATCAGAAAATCTGCGTACTATCGTGGAAGCAATGATTAAATCATCCTTGGAGCGCCATGTTGCTGCACATACACCAGACAACGAAGATCAGGAAAACTGGGATCTGCAGGCAATCCTTGATTATGCTAACGGAAATCTGCTTCAAGAAGGTGATTTGAAGCTAAATGATATTCGCGGCAAAGAGGGCGATGAAATCGTCGAAACGATCATGGAAAAGGTAACGCGCCACTATGATGAGAAAGAGGAGAAGCTTACAGCTGAACAAATGCGTGAATTCGAAAAAGTTATCGTGCTACGTGCGGTAGACAGCAAATGGATTGACCATATTGATCAAATGGATCAGCTGCGTCAAGGTATCCATCTTCGTGCATATGGCCAGATTGATCCGCTTCGCGAGTACCAGTCAGAAGGATTTGCGATGTTTGAACAAATGGTTCTATCCATTGAAGAGGATGTTGCTAAGTACATCATGAAAGCGGAAATCCGTGAAAACCTTCAAAGGGAAGAAGTAATGAAGGGACAAGCAGTTAACCCGAAAGAAGAGGGCGAAAAGAAGCCAAAGAAAAAGCCGGTTATGAAAAAGCTTGATGTTGGCCGAAATGCTCCTTGCTTCTGCGGAAGCGGCAAAAAGTATAAAAACTGCCACGGAGCTAATCTTTAATAGAATGTTTTGGACCTGCCTCTCCTGTTGGTGGAGGGCAGGTCTTTTAAAGTCATAGAATCAGTATATCTTCATGAAGAATGGACATGCTTTAATACAGAAAACTTTTGTGCCATATACCTTTCAGAAAGGAAAGCATGCATTTTTTCTTAAAAAGCCATATAATACTAGAAAGAAGCAGCTAGTGTATGCTGTTTTGAACTATATTTTTTAAAAAGGGTGACATATAAATGGAATTAGCAGATATTCGCAACGAGTTAGAGAAGATAAATGTAACACTAGAAAACTTTAGGGGGTCTCTTTGACTTAGATAACAAAGAGGCGCGAATCGCTCATTTGGAGGATGAAATGCTGCATCCTGATTTCTGGAATGACCAGCAGGCAGCACAGATAGTCATTACCGAAAGCAATGGTTTAAAAGACCAAGTTAATGAATTCTATAAGCTGACAGAAACCTTTGAAAATCTGGAACTCACTTATGAATTGGTAAAAGAAGAAGATGACGCTGAATTGCGCAGTGAATTGGAAGAAGAACTGGGCGATTTAGTTAAAAGCTTAAGCCAGTTTGAGCTGAACTTGCTGTTAAGTGAACCTTATGATAAAAATAATGCTATTTTAGAGCTTCATCCAGGTGCCGGCGGAACAGAATCACAAGACTGGGGAAGCATGCTTTTGCGCATGTACACACGCTGGGCTGAGAAAAGAGGCTTCAAGGTGGAAACATTGGATTATCTTCCTGGTGATGAAGCGGGAATCAAAAGCGTAACATTAGCTATAAAAGGACATAATGCTTTTGGTTATTTAAAAGCAGAAAAAGGTGTACACAGACTTGTCCGAATTTCGCCATTTGACTCATCTGGCCGCCGTCATACAAGCTTTGTATCATGTGAAGTTATGCCGGAATTCAATGATGAGATTGAAATTGAAATTCGCACAGAGGATTTGAAAGTTGATACGTACCGAGCAAGCGGTGCCGGCGGACAGCATATCAATACAACAGACTCAGCTGTTCGTATTACACATTTGCCGACAGGAGTAGTTGTGTCCTGTCAAACAGAGCGTTCTCAGATTAAGAACAGGGAAACTGCTATGAAAATGCTGAAAGCGAAGCTATATCAGAAAAAGATTGAGGAACAGGAAGAGAAGCTTGCTGAAATCCGCGGCGAGCAAAAAGATATCGGTTGGGGCAGCCAAATTCGTTCCTACGTATTCCATCCATACTCTCTTGTCAAAGATCATCGTACAAACACAGAGGTGGGTAACACACAATCCGTTATGGATGGGGACATCGACCTCTTCATAAATGCATACTTGCGTTCAAAGCTAAGTATTGCAGAATAAACAGTAGAGCCATCACTAAAAGTGATGGCTCTACTGTTTATAAAGGAGAGAATATTAGTTTTTTGAATTACTTCCATTTAAAAAGAGATAAGTAGCGAAGACTCCAACTTAGATTAGCATGACAGTCCGAATACACTAAAGGTGCGAACGCCGAAGCGGTTCGCGCATCGTATAACCTTGGAGCGGAGATTACTGCCCCATTTAGAAAAAATAAGAAAATCTGTAATCATTTTTCAACCTTAAAGAAAATTGTCTGCAGTATGCGGCCATCAAACAAGTGATGGCTTTTTTGTGTTTAAGAAAAGCCTTAATAGGTAATTAATTATGAAGTGATTATTTAA
>JAPSHL010000098.1 GCA_031179905.1 Bacillus sp. (in: firmicutes)
TAACGTTGGAAGAAATAACAGCACTTTATACAGCAATGAGGACTGTATTGCCAGAAGCGACTGAAATTGGCGGCTATATGGAGCATCCCTTATTTGTCAATGATAGGAAAACAGGCTCGTATAATAATCTCTGCCGTGTTTATGATTGTGAAGGCCAAGCCTGTCAAAGATGCGGAACTAAAATTGTGAAAATAGAGATCTCTTCCAAAAAAACCTTCTATTGTCCTAACTGTCAGCATTAAGGTCTAAACAGCTTCCTTTCTGGTCATAATAGTCCTTTATAAAATGCCTCTGCCAAGGGAAAGGAAGATGGATTTTGAAAAGACACAAATTCATAATGCTGCCTATCATGATTGGATTGATTATGTTATATCTGAGTGGAACAATGCCATTTAAAATGGAGGCATATGCTATTGGAAATGAGGATGACTTGAACTGGCAAATGGAAGAATTGCTTACCTCAATCCCTGAGTTGAAAGGAAGCATTGCAGGTATTAGTATCCGTGACCAAAACAGCGGTAAAGTGTTGTTTGAGCACATGGCTGCAACGAGATTGGCGCCTGCTTCCAACCTGAAACTGTTAACTGCAGCTGCCGCGCTTTCGGTTTTAGGTAAAGACTACACCTTTAGTACAGAGGTTTATACAGACGGAAAGCTCGTAGATGATGTTTTGAGTGGGAATTTATATCTGAAAGGAAAAGGGGACACAACATTACTTGCGAGTGATTTGGACAAAATTGCTAAAACATTGCTAGAAAAAGGAATTTCGAAAATCAATGGCAGCATAATTGGAGATGCAAGCTGGTATGATGACGTTCCTTACTCCGTTGATTTAGCATGGAGTGATGAATCAACCTACTATGGAGCTCCTGTTTCTGCTTTGACCATATCACCAGATAAGGATTATGATGCAGGCACCATTATTATTAAAGCGAATCCAGGTGTGAAAGCAGGCAGCAAGACAATGGTATCCATGAGTCCTTCTATAGCTGGTGTGGAAATTATTAATCGAACAAGCACTGTCGCAAAAAATGTAAAGGAGAATATAGTGGCGGAAAGAGAGCATGGTTCTAGCTCCATTATCTTAGAGGGGAATATGCCTCTTGGTGCAGATGAAACAAAGGTATGGGTAGCCCTTGAGAGTCCTCCAACTATTGTGCTAGATGTCTTCCAGCAAGCTTTAACAAAACATCATATTACCTGGACAGGACAAGTTATGGAAGGGAAAACCCCAGAGCTTTCCACCCCAATACTTGTACATAAATCAATGCCACTATCAGAATTGCTTATTCCCTTTATGAAGCTTAGCAATAATACGATAGGAGAAACACTGTTAAAGGAAATGGGCAAAGTCGAAAAAGGTGAAGGCAGCTTTAATAAGGGCATTGCCGTTTTGCGGGAACAATTGACATACTTTGGTCTTGATAAAAAAAATATACTGATTAGGGACGGTTCTGGTATTTCACCTATTGATTTAATTACTGCAAACGACCTGTCAACACTGCTTTTTAATGTGCAAAAGGAAACTTGGTTTTCGATTTACGAAAAGGCATTGCCAGTATCCGGCAATAATGACAGGATGATTGGAGGAACATTACGGAACCGCCTTTTGTCTGAGAATACATTAGGTGCAGTTAAAGCAAAAACGGGCACATTGTCCGCAGTCAGCTCGCTTTCTGGCTATGTTAAAAGCAAAAACGGCAACAAGTACATCTTTTCAATTATCTTAAATCATTTGATGGATGAGAGTAAAGGAAAGATCATAGAGGATCAGATAGTGGAATTGTTGGCGGCCCAATAAATGAAAGAAGAAAGTGGGAAGAAGCTTATGCATTAGTCTAACCTGTCAGGAAGGGGAACAAATCCCTTCCTGATAAATCATTTCAGCTGCTCGCTACTGTGCTATTTTCGGCCAAAATCAGCTTTTATTTCACCGTAAAGATGGGTTTCCCACTTGATGATTTTATTTTCATAACTGTTTTCCTTCAGCCATGCTTCTGCTTTTTTAATCATTTGCCAGAGCTGTTCTGTACGGTTATCCCTTACAAGACTTGTGTTGGCCTTTTTGTTGCGCACCCATGAAAGTGCAGTCATACTGTCACTATAAATGGTAGTGTTCTTACCTTGCTCTTTCAGTATCATCAATGCATGGACAATACCTAAAAACTCACCGATATTATTTGTGCCAAACACCGGACCATAATGGAAGATTCTTTCACCAGTTTTTGTGTCTACTCCTTGGTACTCCATCATTCCCGGGTTTCCGCTGCATGCAGCATCTACTGAAATGCTGTTTTCATCAATCGGTGGTGCGGAAGTGCTAATACCTGCGGCACCACTGCTTTTTCCTGAAGTTGCTGGCCTGCCGACCGCACCTTGATTATATGCTTGTTCTGCTTCTGCCAAAGTCGGAAACGATTTAAAGGAAGCTCCCTGAAATCCTTTCGTCTGCTTTTCGCATTCGGCCCAGGTTTTATAAATGCCAGGCTTTCGTCCATTCCACACGACATAATATTTTTGTTTTGCCAAAAGAGTTTCGCCTCCTCAGTAAAGTCATTTCCTTATCATATCATAGCTTGTCACAAAAAGAACTTGCTAAAAATAATAGCAAGTTCTTTCATTACGTTTTAGTTTGTTACACCATATTGTTTTTGCAGCAAGCCTTGCAAGTATTGAGCAAGCTTCAGCATTCCAAAAATACCAGCTTCTTTTTCAGCGTCCGCATTGTAATTAGTATTTGTGTTGATATCATACGTATAAAGGGTTCCTGCTTTATCTTTCATGAACTCAATTCCAGCAACTTTGATATTTTGGGACTGCAGAAACTGTTCATATTTTTCAATGATCTGCTCATTAAACTCCGTTTGAATAGTAAAGCTTGGCTTTTCTTCCACTTGTTCCCCAACAGGGCAAAAGAGATCATTAATTTGGCAGGCATCTGCAGGGCAAAGTTCAAATCCACCGGCAGTGTCAACCTTCACTGCATAAACAAACTTGCCGCCGACAAATTCGCAGCGCGTTATGCTTTGGTCAGGTGTTTCAATATATTGTTGAATTAAGGTGATTCCATCAACAGGCTCCTCAAATTCTGGACTGTACACATAACTTTCCAACTCTTCGATCGAATGGAACAGGCGGACCCCCAAGCCTTTTCCAGCCCTGTTATGTTTCGTTATAAAGGAAGGATCACCAAGCTTTTTTGCAGCTTGGATAATCTGCTCACTTCCTGTCCCAACAAGAGTTCTAGGTGTTTTTATACCATGTTTAAATAATGCCGCGTACTGAGCAGCTTTGCTTACTTCCAGCCTTAAAGCGCCTGTTCCATTAATAACAGTTCTTCCGTATGATTCAAGCCATTCTAGCACAGCAGAAGTGTATTCTGCAGCATAGCGATGGCCTCTTGTATGGGAGGATGCGCTCATACGGCTGTAAAAGATTCCTTCTGGCGGTGCTTCTGACAAATCAAAATTACCTTCTGATAAATCCCATTCTTCAAATGGAATACCGAGCTCCTCTAAACGTTTAGTCAAATGAACTGTCCATTCACTGTTTTCATGGATAACATATACTTTGCTCATCACTTAGTCACTTCTCTTTCTTTTTTTAATGATGCGACAAGGGGCATAACTTGATCTGAGAATCTTTTCATTTCTTCCAGTTGGGGAGAGAATTGCAGCAGAAGCAACGTAATGCCTGCATCCTCGAATTCAAGAATCTTCTTAGCAATTTGTTCAGGAGTGCCGATAAGCCCGGGTCTCAGCCCTCTGTTTGAGACGGAATAATCTTGCAATTTAATTTGCTGTTCAAGCTGTGACTTATTTACGAAGTCATCAAAACCTGCATAAGCAGATGATTCTTTAACATCTGTAATTCTAGCAAGCTCATTCTTTGCTTCTTCTTCAGTATCCCGGCAAATGACATAGGCAGCCATGCCGAAGGACGTAAATTCATCTTTGCCGTATTCTTTCCTTTTCCTCTGCATATCTTGAATTTTCACAGCAATCTCTGCGACTGTTCCTCCGTGCATTACATAAGCATCGCAATTATTTGCTATGACCGCTTTTCCTTTTGGACTTTCACCCCCGGCATAAAGGATTGGATTTGGTTTTTGAACAGGTTTAGGAGAAAGTTTCGCCTCATTAATCTCATAGAATTTCCCTTTATAACTGAACGTTTCTTCTGTCCACAACCCTTTCAAAACAGCTAAGAATTCCTCTGTACGCTCATATCTTTCATCATGCTCAGTGAAAATTCCACCATATTGCCGAGCTTCTTCTTCCCACCAGGCAGATACAACATTTAAGGTGAACCGACCGTTGCTAATATGATCAATGTTGGCGGCCATTTTAGCAGCAACAGCAGGATTGTGAAACCCTGGACGGATTGCTGTCATGATTTCGATTTTGTCTGTAACCGCTGCAAGTCCAGCTGCTGTTGACCAAGCTTCTAACGAATTTTTTTCCGGGCCTTTAATATCATTCAAGTACAATTCTGCAATTAAGGTTGTATCATAGCCCCAACTCTCTGCACTTTGAATGACTTTTTTTGCATAATCGAATGTGGGAGGCATGTTTTCATCTTCAACATTTCGAAGCCATCCGCCAAAAATAGGCAACCAAAATCCATATTTCATGTTGATTCTCCTTTTTAGGTAAAAATGATATTTTAGGACATTAAAGTTTTTTGAATATTTATAATGTTATTATAGGGCTATACTAAATGTCAATATAGTTGACCCACTAAAACCTATAAAAATACTCAGATTGGTTATTACAGAAATGCATACAAAAAAGACTTACTCTTCCTATTAACTGATGATATCCTTAAACAGGAAATAATTTCTTATTTATCTAAGAAAGAGTAAATCGTGACAAAACAAACAAGCTAATAAAAAAGGAGGAATTCGTTTGTCTTGGTTAGTTTTTGCTTTTCTTTCTGCAGTTTGTGCTGCCTTAGTTGGGATTTTCGGTAAAATTGGTTTGCAAAATATTGATGCCAATTCAGCCACAGCAGTCAGAGCAATCATCATGGCACTATTTCTATTAATTATTGTTGCAATAGAAGGCAATCTCAGTAAAATCCCCAGCATTATATCTGATAAGAAGAATTTCTTGTTTATTGTATTGAGCGGCATTGCTGGCGCTACATCATGGCTATTCTATTTTCTAGCATTAAAAACAGGGAAGGTTACACAGGTAGCACCGATTGATAAGCTGAGCGTCGTTTTAGCAGCGCTTATCGCTATCATTTTCTTAGGGGAAAAAATCAGCATTATAAACGGTGTGGGCATTGGATTAATTACAATAGGCGTTATTTTAGCAGCACTTCATTAATTTACTTTCTTGACTCCTGGGGGATTAACGGGATATGTGAGACCCCACAGGAGCGGCAGCGACGAGGAGGTTAAAACTCCCGCCCTCGGAAAGCAAGTGCCCTGAGAGGAATCCCCCCTTTTCCTATTATTTCCATAAAATTACAAAAAGTAAGAGCATGGCTTCTCATTACCTCTTTCTGTTTTTTTATTATCATAGGGAATAACCCTCAACAAAAGGTTTGTTTGAGCCGATATAAGAATGTAAATAGGGTAATTAAAACCTATTTATCTCCTGCTGAGGAGGAAACATGAGATGATTGGAGAGAGCAACAATGATCTATAAAAACAGTCAAACGAAATGGATCATTACCCTTTGTTTATGTGTTGTTCTATCAATGCTTGTAAATATCTTTTATCATTTCCTAAATCATGTCGCATTTATTTTTCTTCATTTTCTTTTTAGCGTTGTTTCCATATTTTCATTAATGGTGCTGTTAAAGAACATTACAGCCCTCATATTGGAGCTGAAGAACAGCAGTACAAAACTCCAAACGATTTTTGAGACAATGGATATGGCGATTTGGTTTCACGATTATAAGACAGGAACACTGTTGATTACTTCTGGTATGGAAAGAATTTATGGACGATCAACAATAGATTTCTATAAAAACAATAATTTATGGAAAGAAGTAGTTCATGAAGACGACCACCATGTGATAACAAAAAGACTGGAGGCATTAAAAACAGAAAAGGAAGTTACGAGCATTTACCGGATTTTAAGGCCAGATGGCCAGATTCGCTGGATTAAAGATAAGGGAATTCCTCTATTTGACAGTAATGGAAAAATGATAGAATTCACTAGCATTTTTTTTGATATAACAGAAAGTAAAGAAAATGAAGACCGTTTTAGCACACTTGTGGAAATGTCGCCTGACATAATTGCTGTTGTCAGCAATTATGAAATGCTTTATATCAACTATGCAGGCAGCAAGCTTATCGGTGCTTGTAATCCTTTAGACCTTGTTGGCAACACAGTGTATGAGTTATTGTCTACTGAAGACTATGAAAAGATTGATCAAGTGATTTCCGTTAATGGCGCAAAGAATTTGAGAGTAGAAGTGCAAGTTAGAACATTGCAGAAAAAAACCATTGATGTAGAGTTATCCTGCATGCCAATCCTGTTTGCCGGGAGACATGCGGTACTTGTCGTTGGCCGAGACATTACAGAACGAAAAAAATCCGATAACTTGATTAAACATTTGGCTTATAATGATACATTGACTGACTTGCCAAATAGGAATAGCTGTCTGGTCTATTTACATGATCGTCTCCACTCTCCTATTGTTGAGAGTTTATATGTGTTGTTTTTGGATCTTGATCAATTTAAGCGGATTAATGATACGCGAGGACATTCAACAGGTGATATTATCTTGAAGAAGGTGGCTTATCGCTTGAAATCAGCCCTTGAAGAAGGGGACTTCGTCGCAAGGCTTGGAGGCGATGAATTTGTGATTATTCTTGAAAATGCAGATTTACAGGAAGTGAAAAGCAAAGCGAATAATATTTTAGATGCCTTCACTCAGCCGCTTATCATTAAGATGGAAGAGTTTTTTATTACACCGAGCATAGGTATCAGTCATTTCCCATCTGATGGAAGGGATCAAGAAACATTAATTAAGAACGCAGATGCTGCTATGTATTTGGCGAAGGATAATGGAAAAAATAATTATCAATTCTATTCCCACACATTAGAAGAAAGCAGTACAAGGAAAATGGTGCTAGAAATGGCATTGAGAAAAGCGATTAAACTGAATGAACTGTCTCTGTTTTATCAGCCTCAATATAATATTATTACTGGGGAGATTTTCGGAGTAGAAGCCTTATTGCGTTGGCGGCATCCGAAATTTGGTTTTATTTCGCCAGCAGAATTTATTCCTATCGCAGAAGAAACAAACTTGATTATTCCAATTGGAGATTGGGTTATAAAAGAAGCTTCCAGTCAAATGATGGAATGGAATAAACAAGGTCTAAATGATATTAAAATGTCAATTAATATTTCTGCACGACAATTTCATTGTCAGGATTTCGCAGAGCTCATTGGCGATTTTGTACAAGAATACGGCTTGAACACGAAAATGTTTGAATTAGAAATAACGGAAAGCACATTGCAGAATATTGATTTATCCTTAAATATTTTGCATAAGCTGAAAGGTTTAGGATTCAATATATCTATTGATGACTTTGGTAAAGGCTATTCTTCCTTAAGTTATTTGAAGCATTTGCCGATTGATACGATAAAAATTGACAAATCATTCGTGGATGATATTACCGATCCAATTCATAAAGGATCGTTGGTGAAGGCAATTATTGATATGGGACATAATATGAATTTCTCTGTTATAGCAGAAGGAATTGAAGACCAAGAACAGCTTGAATTTTTAAAGAAAAATAATTGTGTGCTTGGGCAAGGATTTTATTACAGCAAGCCGTTGGCAAAACATGAAATTGAAAAAATGCTGTTTGCACAGCTTGACAGGAAAGAGCAGAAAGGACTTGATTAAGAGATCAAGTCCTATTTGTTATGAAAATAACCAATCTTGGCGATTGTTTCGATTCGTGTTGTGTAGTATAAGTATATAGAAGGCAGCTGCTTAATAGATAGGCTGGAAGTTTATTTCCTGGCGTTAAGGAAATAAATAAGAAAACGAAATAAAAGAAGTTGGTGATGATTTATGCCATGTAAAACGGTAGATGAATTAAAAGCAGTTCTAGAGGAAGCAAAAGTTTATACAAAAGATGGAAAAGTGGCTGATTATATACCTGCATTGAGCAGAGCAAATCCCGATGACTTGTCCATTGCCGTTTATTATCCGAATGGTACTTGTTATTCAGCAGGCTGTATTAAAGAAAAAATCACCTTGCAAAGCATTTCAAAGGTACTCACATTAGCTCTTGCATTAATGGAATCTGGAGAGGACACTGTATTTCAAAAGGTAGGCTATGAACCGACAGGAGATCCCTTCAATTCTATTGTTAAATTGGAAATGAGCAACCCGTCTAAACCGTTAAACCCAATGATTAATGCAGGAGCACTAGCTGTAACAAGCATGATAAAAGGAGACTCTGTCGAAGAGCGTTTATCCCGGATTTTAGATTTTGTGAAAAAATTGGCAGGCAATGAGGAAATCAGCTATTCGGAAGAGGTAGCCACCTCTGAATTTGAAACTTCTCATCTGAACAGAGCACTATGTCATTTTATGACACAACATGGCATCATTAATGAAGATGTGGAAGGATTGCTGGACCTCTACACAAAGCAATGTGCAATTGAAGTAAATTGCCTCGATCTTGCAAGGATAGGAATTATTTTTGCAATGGATGGTATCGAGCCTGTAACAAATAATCGGATAATGCCTGCGCATGTTGCACGAATTTGTAAAACATTTATGGTGACATGCGGAATGTATAATGCGTCAGGCGAGTTTGCCGTACGTGTCGGCATCCCAGCAAAAAGCGGTGTTTCAGGCGGAATATTAGGCGCTGTACCTAATCGATTCGGAATTGGAATTTCAGGACCGGCGCTTGACGACAAAGGCAATAGTGTTGCAGGTGTCAAACTACTCGAAATTTTAGCAAAGAAATACTCCTTAAGTATGTTTTGATTCTTTAGTTTTTTTTTCTAAAAGACTCTAAAATCCGTTCTATTTCTGCTTTTGGTTATTTTCAATTAGTTAGGGGTAACATAAAACTATTTGAGAGAACAGCAAAGCAGAAATAGGGGGAATACAATCATGAGCTTAACACCTGAACAGCGTATTGAACTGCATGGATTTAATAATCTGACAAAATCGCTGAGCTTTAATATGTATGATATTTGCTATACAAGAACAAAAGAAGAACGAGAAAGCTATCTGCAATACATAGATGAACAGTATAACGCAGATAGATTAACAAGTATCTTAAAAAATGTCGCTGAAATTATCGGAGCACATGTACTTAATGTCGCAAAGCAGGATTATGAACCGCAAGGAGCAAGTGTTACGTTATTAGTTTCGGAAGGACCAGTTGCAGAAGCTCCTAAAGATGTTTTCGAAGAATCCCCAGGTCCGCTGCCTGGTTCTGTTGTGATGCATCTTGATAAAAGCCATATTACTGTCCATACTTATCCAGAATACCATCCTGATGAAGGAATCAGCACATTCCGCGCTGATATCGATGTTTCCACATGCGGAGAAATTTCTCCATTGAAGGCACTTAACTATTTGATACATTCTTTTGATACAGATATCATGATCATAGATTATCGTGTTAGAGGTTTCACGCGTGATATTCATGGGCATAAACTGTTCATTGATCATGACATCAACTCAATCCAAAATTATATTCCCGACGAAATGAAAAAAACCTTTGATATGATTGATGTAAATATTTATCAAGAAAATATTTTCCATACAAAATGTAAGTTAAAGCAGTTTGATTTAAACAATTACTTGTTTGGATACACTGCAGATGAACTCAGTGAAAAAGAGCAGGCTGACATAACTGAAAAACTTACAGTAGAAATGAATGAAATTTTCTATGGTAAAAACATTAGCAGTTAGAGCAGGACAGGCATTAGCCTGTTCTGCTTTTTTTGTATAAATATGCTTAAAATATAATTTTTAATCATTTTATAATGTTAATGTCCAAAAATTTTGGTAAGATAGTATCATAATAGGGAGAAGGGAAAGGTTTACTTGAAACAAACAATCATCGATGCAATTGACCAACATAAAAAAACATTTGAAGAAATCAGTATCTATATTGGCGAAAATCCTGAGCTTGGCCATGAGGAATTTAAGGCAAGTGCAGTGTTAATAAAAACATTATTAGAACATGACTTTAAAGTGGAAAGAGAGTTTTGCGGACTTCCGACAGCTTTCCGGGCCGTTTTTGACAGCGGGAAGGAAGGTCCTGTCATTGGTTTTATGTCCGAATATGATGCTTTGCCAGAAGTTGGCCATGCATGCGGCCACAATTTGATCGGCACGATGGGAATTGCGGCAGGAATTGGCCTGAGCAAAGTTTTAGCTGAGACTGGTGGCAAGGTAATCGTTTACGGAACGCCTGCAGAG
The DNA here is from genome assembly GCA_031179905.1 of Bacillus sp. (in: firmicutes). Taxonomy (GTDB): domain Bacteria; phylum Bacillota; class Bacilli; order Bacillales; family Cytobacillaceae; genus Niallia. The sequence continues at coordinate 10,429 of JAPSHL010000098.1, forward strand.
GAAACGAAGGGCGGCAAGGTTACAATGGCAGAAGAAGAAATTTTCGCTGAACTGGATGTAGCAATGATGGTCCATCCTCTTGATAATAATATGAAAAGCGGCTCTTCCTTAGCAATGGATGCAATCCAGTTTGAATTCTTTGGAAAAGCAGCACATGCAGCTGCAAGCCCGCATATGGGTATTAATGCATTAGATGCAGTGCTGCAGACATTCAACAGCATCAATGCACTTCGCCAGCACGTTACTTCAGATGCTCGTATTCATGGCATTATACCTGAAGGCGGCAAGGCAGCAAACGTTGTGCCGGATTATGCAGTTGCCCAATTCTATGTTCGTGCCGCTAAACGGGAATATGTGAATGAGCTTGTTGAAAAAGTAAAAAAATGCGCTGAGGGTGCTGCATTGCAAACTGGTGCTACATTAACTGTGTCAAACTATGAATTCTCATATGATGATATGATTACAAACGATACGCTCTCAGAAGCATTCAATAAGGAATTAGTGTCACTTGGAATTCCTGAAGGGGAAATTTATGAACAAAGAGACGGGTCTGGTTCCCTTGACATGGGGAATGTTAGCCAAGCCGTGCCATCTATCCACCCATATATTAAAATCTGCAATGAAGCATATGCATGCCATACACATGAATTCAGAGAGGCTGCGATGACAAACCAAGCAAGAGAAGCGATGATTGTCGGTGCTAAATCGATGGCATTAACAGGCTACGAAGTGTTAACAAACCCAGTATTGCTTCAGCAAATTAAGGATGAGTTTAACCGAAATAAATAAAGAAGAAACTCCTGGCTAATGCCAGGAGTTTTTTTATGAGGCGCTTTTCCATAACTTGCGTTTTTTGTTTACATTGCCGGAAATAATAATGATGCATACAGTCGCAGCGATTAATGCTCCATGAAAAATCCAGATCATCCACTTAAGTGAGGTGGTTTCGAGAACGAATGGTGCCACGACGAAACCTAAGGCAAATCCAAGGGATTTAAGAAGCATGCCAACCCCAAATATTCTTCCTCTAATATGATTGTCTGTCTTTTGAAGCAATACTGCATGTAAGGTTGTGAAGGTTGCGTCGAAAATACCTGTTACAAATGCGAATATCAAGATTATCCAGTTTTTTGTATTAGAAAAGAAAGTAATAAAACCTGCTGACATCAGCATTGCAGACACGAAGCAGGCATAATAAATGCTTCTTTCATTCAGGAAGCTGATTTTCGGCATAATCATTGTGGCAAGAACAGAACCCATTCCCCATGCTCCCCAAATCAACCCGTAATAGAGGCTCTGCTTTTCATCGTTGATTATCTCAGCAAGCAAAGGAATGCCTAAATTATGGGAAGCGCCTGCAAATGATCCAATTAAGAAGACAACATTAACTAAAAGCAGCATCGGCGCTAATAGAATGAAGGCATTCACTTCTTTGAGATCACTTTTAAGACTTGTCATTACTTTTTTAATGTTGCCAGCAGCAGGATGAATCTGCTTAGGTGGGGATACTTTCCACTTCATTCGCATTAATATAATGGCCGACAATATATACGTTGCACCGTCAATTATCAGTGTTGCTTGATGTCCGACAAAATCGGTGATAATGCCTGCTCCGATAAAGCCAAATACAAGACTTACAGAGGTAAGCCTCGCAATTAATGCATTGGTTTCAATCACTTTATCTTCCCCAAAAATTTGCGGGATTTCCGCACTATAGCTGACAGCAAACAGGCTTGTCGTCAAGCCGATAAGAAAGCATACAGCGATGATCATTACAGGGTTTGGATAGATTAACAGCAAAAGAATAATAACTGCTCGAAGTATATCTGCTATTATCATAATTTTTCGTCTGTCAAAACGGTCAGCAAGAACCCCTGAAAATACGCTTGAGAGCAAGCCGCCGAGTGTGCGGAATGCCATTGTTGCCGCAAGCCAAGCAGAAGATCCTGTTGCTGCATACATTAGGACATTTATCGCAATTAAATCCATAAATGTCCCTAACTAAATCAGAGAATGCCTTCACATATAAAAAAACTTTCTTATTCATCGCTGCCCCTTCAATATCAGTTATTTTAGACTATTTAGTATTATTGTATAGGCAATACATTTGTTTCG
>JAPSHL010000329.1 GCA_031179905.1 Bacillus sp. (in: firmicutes)
CTTGGTGAAAAACGGTGAAGACTTTGGCCTGCTTGATCTGGAAGAGTTTGAAACTCCTTATGTTGGTAATCGCGGCTATGGAAGTTACCATACAGGTTATACATTAGAATGCTCAAGGATGGGAAGCGCAATTGCCATTTATGCAGCTTTATTGGCATTCGGAGTTGAAGGATATCAGCAAATACTCGCTAATTATGTTCGCGTTAATCTTGCGTTTAGAAAGAAATTAACGGAAAGAATCCCTAATATGGGGATTACTAATTATCAAAATATAGGTCCAATTACCACCTTCCGAATATATCAAGATACGGTTCAATGGGATTTAGAACAAAATGGTCAAGCAACTACAGAGCAAATCTTACGTACCAACGAATTAAACAATGAATTATTTGAAATACTCGGCCAACAACGGGAGGATGTGTTCTTTGGCGATACAAAAAAACAATGCTTAGTTAATGTTAGTGATTCAAAAGAGCGTCAGCCGATTTATGTGGCAAAATTATTTTCTATTTCTCCATATACGGAAGTGGAACATATCGATTATTTTATTAATGCTATTGAAAAATCTATTAAAAAAATGGAGGGATTAAAAGTTGAAGTTTCCCTCTAGAAGTAAATCTATCTTATTTAAAAATATTCTAGATTTTGTTATACCAATTGCGATATTTTCAGTAATTTTCAGCGCTACACTTTATACTTTTTCAATGAATATTATCAATAATTATGTTATTGATCAGTTTGAGAATCGTTTAGAAACTGTTCTTAATGACATGGTAGAAAATATTGATCCAGCTGTAGTTAAAAGTGCCGACAGTGGAAGTAGCACAAGCTATCAGGAGTTAATAGCTACAGTAAATAAATACCAAGTAAAACATGAGGTTGAAAATACTTATGTTCTTGCGAAAAAGGATAGTAAAGAATATATTGTTGCATTAAGCAACACTGATGCTCAAGGTTCAGACTATACTTTTTCAGATGAAATGACAAAAACTCTTACTGAAGGAACAACTCATTTCAGCGATATTTATAAGGATGAATTCGGCATTCATAAATCAATTTTTGCACCTATAAAAGGCACGGATATGATTGCTGGAGTTGATATGGATGCTTCCTTTATCAATAATCTAAAATCTTCTGCCCTTTATACGTCATTAGCTTTAACACTGATATTTATTATCTTAGGAATAGTTATTGCATATTTTGTCAGCAAAAGAATCACTAAACCAATTATTTCTTTAAAGGACTACGTCAATGAAGTTGCTGATGGCAATTTGGCTATAAAAGATTTAAGTATTAACAGAAAAGATGAAATCGGACAGCTAGCTGCGGGAGTTCAGCATATGGTCACAGACCTTAACACTCTTATCCATAAAATTGCTCAGAACGCCCAAGAAGTTTCAACAACTGCTGAGGAACTGAGCTCTAGCGCAGAACAAACAAATCTTTCTGTTGTTCAAGTAACTGAATCTATTCAGGAAGTTTCAAATGGTGTCGAAAACCAGACTCAAAATATTGACAAAATGAACAAAGGAATATTTAATGTTTCTAAAGGAATGGAACTCATTTCTGATAATGTAAAAGAAGTTTCTATGAATTCAAACGAAACAGCTGATATTGCAACGAATGGATCAATGGTTATTGACTCAGCTCTTGAGCAAATGAATGTCATTCATCAATCAATGAAGCATACTTCTGAAGTTGTGAATAGATTAAGCACACAAACGAATGAAATCAGTGAAATTATCTCGTTAATTACTGCAATTGCAGACCAGACTAACCTATTGGCTTTAAATGCTTCGATTGAAGCTGCAAGAGCTGGTGAGCACGGTAAAGGATTTGCAGTCGTAGCAGAGGAAGTAAGAAAACTAGCCGAAGAATCAAGAACTGCTGCAAATGATATTACAAATAAAATAGAAACAATAAAAGTAGAATCTTCAAATGCTGTAGAAGCAATGAACACCGGATATAGCAAATTAGAAGATGGAGTTGCTACGTTTGACCAGGCCAGAGGTGCTTTTATAAATATCCAAGAGTCCGTTGAAGGAGTCAACAAGCAAATTACAGAAGTTAATGTTGCTATAGAGGACATGAATAATGGTGTGCAGCAAGTTTCCAAATCAATGGAGGAACTAAGCGTAATATCTGTTGAAACAACAAGTAATGTTCAACAAATTGCTGCTACCTCTGAGGAACAAACAGCCATATTTGAAGAAATTGCAAATTCAGCTTCCACTATGTCAACAATGGCTGAAAGTTTGCGCGACAGTGTTAAGAAGTTTAAATTGTAATAGTCTGTCTAGTAGAATTGAAAAGTAATTATGGAATAAACAAGTAATATCTATTAAAGAATATGAGGTCCGGTTCAATTCCGGACCCATCCTCTTGAGGTAAAACTTGAGCAATACATGGGGCTTCTTCCCGAAAGAATTCAGCCTAATTGTCAGACTGCAAAAAACAGTGGAAGATTTACTGGCTAACAACACAGCAATTACAGACAATGTGATGGGCTCATTATGATTTTATGATCTCATTTCTATAGGGACTTCAAAAAATATATGCCTATTACCCCAATCCAATATAAGGGCATCTGTACCCAAACTAAACGAAAAAATTACTTATTTCCTGTGCTAATTACTTTACATATTTCTTTCCATGTTGTATCCTCTTAAGGTAGCAGTTAAACAATAATATATTGTGTCTCTGTAGCTCAGTAGGATAGAGCGGCAGCCTCCTAAGCTGTGTGTCGTGGGTTCGATTCCCTCCAGGGACGTCATAATGAAAAGCTGGCATCGATAGCCAGCTTTTTTTGTTTATATAAGCCTAAATTTATCATTTAACTTAACAGCAGAAGCTCCTCCCCACTGTTATTGCATGATATTTATGAGAGTATATAGCACTCTGAAGGGACTTTTTTTGTACATTTTGTTTACTTTCAGTATGTCACCAGGGTTAGATCCCTTGGCAACTATAATTTTTCTGTTTCGATCAAAGCGTTAATGCTGAACTTCCAGAAGCAACAATAAAGTAACCACTTGAATTGGAATACAACTAGGAAAATGTAACTGTTCTTGTACCTTATCAGTATTAACATTAAACAACCGGACCCCAGCCTTAATTATGCAAAAACAAACAAGTAAACAGGATATGCTATTACAGATGCAGATTCGGTTACACCCCTCAAATTTAAAACTGTTAAAAGTATAACAAAGAATATGGCAATTATAATATTAAAGGAATGTAAAGCTGGGAAAGCAGATATAATAGCATCGGCTATCCCAGCTCATAAAGATACTGAAATTAGTCTTTTTTTAGAAAAAATCTTAAATTTCAGTTCATTCTCGTAATTCAAAAACCTGATATGAAATCAA
>JAPSHL010000330.1 GCA_031179905.1 Bacillus sp. (in: firmicutes)
AATTGTTTTAAACATCAACCGATTCCTGAAGGCGCGAAAAGCGGCGATATTAAACAATACTCCGCCACCTCCGCCTATTGATTTAAAATAACAAAAAAGTTTGTCCATTAAATGGGCAAACTTTTTTATCGTTATCATTTGCATAATGTCCGGATATGGAGACGGACTACTTGTTTCACTTCTTCGATCGTAATGACACCAAGCAAGCAATGAAAAGCAAGTCCATCGATTAAGGCAAATAAACGTCTTCCTTCCACTTCTGCAGAAATATCCTGCTTTGTGAAACCACTCGCGATAAGGCCTTCTACACATCTCCTTATTCCAAATTGCATTTCTTTTAACACCTCATTACGCTGCTCCACAAGTAAAGGGTCAGTAATTGATCTTTTTGTAAATTCAAAATAAACCTCCATTTCTTCTCTTTTCTCTTGATTTAACGGAAGTAGCTCGTACAAGATTGTACATACATCCTCTATTATGTCTCCCGTCATTGGAACAGCTGATATCCTCTCGTTCACCCTTTCAGATGCCAAGTTCATTGAAAATTGGAGCAATTCTGTTTGCGTTTTAAAGTAATAGCGAAGTGCTCCAACAGATAATCCTGCTTCTTCTGCGATATTTCTAACAGAAGCTTTGTCCATGCCGAACTTTCTGATTACACTCCATGTCGCTTTTGCGATTTTTTCTTTTTGTAAAGTATGATTGACTATTTTAGGCATACCATTAGTATACCTCTATTGCTTTTTTAATACAACTGTGTTAATTTATATTTAATACAGTTGTATTAAAAAAAAGGAGTGTCTCAAATGATTGGCTTTCTTATTATCATCTGTGAAATTGCTTTCTGGATATTTGTATTACTCGGACTATTTTGCCGTTACCTTCTGGGTAAAAGCAGGGTGGGGGCGGCTTTTTTGCTGGCAACACCAATTATTGATTTATTGTTAGTTATATTTACGATTGTAGATATTAACAGAGGCAGCGAAATAACTGTTTTTCATGGACTTGCCGCTGTTTATATCGGGGTGACCATTGCCTTCGGACACAGTATGATCAAGTGGATGGATGCTCATTTTAGGTACCGGTATGCAGGTGGACAGAAGCCTGTTAAAAAATTCGGTCGAGCTCATGCTAAACAAGAAATTTCCGGCTGGCTCCGCCACCTTGGCGCTTTTGCAATTGGAGTCACACTGCTTTATATAATGACCATGTTTATTCCAAAAGAAGATACCCATACCCTTATACGCCTCATTCAAATTTGGTCCGTTGTTCTGGGAATAGATTTCCTCATTAGTTTCAGCTATTGTCTTTGGCCAAAGAAAAAACCTGCTGATATTTCAAAATAAAAAGAGACCAATTCTGGTCTCTTTCCTTATCATTTAAAGGTCAATTCCTTAACTGTCTCACTGTCGAGCTTTTTAATTACCTCGATAATGAGCTTAACTGCATTCTCATAATCATCACGATGAAGCATTGCTGCATGTGAATGAATATAGCGTGTCGCGATTGTGATTGACAATGCCGGCACCCCGTTATGTGTAAGGTGAATCGCACCTGAATCTGTACCGCCCCCAGGCACACTGTCGAATTGATACGGTATTTGATTAGCATCTGCTGTATCTGTTACTAAATCTCTTAAGCCTTTATGAGAGACCATGCTTGCATCATACAAAATAATTTGGGGACCTTTGCCCATTTTGCTCAGCGCTTCTTTTTCCGTAACTCCAGGCGTGTCTCCAGCGATACCCACATCTACTCCAAATGCAATATCAGGCTGAATCTTTTGCGCTGCGGTTCTTGCACCGCGCAGCCCTACTTCTTCTTGAACTGTTCCCACACCATAAACAGTATTTGGATGCTCTGTATTCTTTAAGCCTCTCAAGACATCAATGGCAATCGCACAGCCAATTCGGTTATCCCAAGCTTTTGCAAGCAGCATTTTTTCATTGTTCATTACAGTAAATTCAAAATACGGCACAACCATATCTCCAGGCTTTACTCCCCATTCGAGTACTTCTTCTTTAGAAGCAGCACCGATGTCAATAAACATGTCTTTGATCTCAACAGGTTTCTTGCGGGCTTCTGGAGAGAGGATATGAGGCGGTTTTGAACCGATTACACCGGTTATATCGCCTTTGCTTGTCACGATTGTCACTCGCTGTGCCAGCATTACTTGCGACCACCAGCCACCTACTGTCTGAAAGTATAGAAAACCTTTATCATCGATCCTTGTGATCATGAAGCCCACTTCATCCAAGTGTCCGGCTACCATGATCTTCGGACCGCCTTCCTTGCCTGTTTTTTTAGCGATGAGGCTTCCCAGGTTATCAGTAGTCACTTCATCTGCATATTGTGATATGTATTTTTTCATTACTTCTCTTGGTTCTCTTTCATTTCCCGGTATACCTTTAGCGTCTGTCAGCTCTTTAAGCATTGTTAATGTTTCATCTAGCTTCATGTTACTTCGACTCCCTTAATATAATCATTCAAATCATTCTTATTATACTAATAAATTAAAATTCTTACTAGCAATGTGCTGATCTTCGTTCAAGCATCTCTAATAGTATGTGGGATATCAACTGTTTTTAAAGCATCTTCTAAACTTTTTTATATTTTTTTTATAAAATTGAAACCTTATATGTTTTCACACGTATAGAATTAGCTAAAGTTTTATCAAAAGATTTGGAGGCTTCTATATGATGTGGCTATTGCGCTTGCTGTTATTGGCACTTATCATCTTTATCGTTTATCGCATCCTTTCATATGCTACAAGTCCTGTACGCAGACTTGAATTTGCCAAACGAAAAAACAGGTTTTATATGATCGATGACAAAAAAAATGTCAGAATGAATTTGCTTGTTACTTATAATGGCTTTTTATTTGAAGGTGAAAAATATGTTAATCCGAATGACAAGAAAACAGTAAGCAGTATTCTTTTATGGGCTACTGAACCTTATGACACAAAACTGCTTGATGGAGAGGTGCTTTTTTTGGAGGAATCGCTGAAAGCCGTATATCCAAATGCAAAAATCAATTGGAAAAAGTCTTAAATAAAAAAACAAAAAGCTAAAACGAGTGTTTAGCTTTTTTTTCTTGTTTCTTATCTTTAAAAAATTCATGCCATTTAATAATAGTCATTTTCTCTCGTAATACATACACTAATACAGCTAATGCAAACAGGATGACGATAATCATTGTTGGTGAAAACTGACTGATAAACTGGCCGAAAATGGTATAGAAAAATGCCAGCGGTATATTGGTCATAAAAGAAGCTTTCATGTAATCGTTGAAGTTCTTCGTACGTTCCAGCAGACAAAAATTCAATAAATGATAATGAATAAAAG
>JAPSHL010000331.1 GCA_031179905.1 Bacillus sp. (in: firmicutes)
TACATAGGCTTATAGGGAGTTATCAAAAATTTATGCAGGTTCATTACAGCAATACCTCGATTCTAACTTACAGTATTCTGTTTTCATTTTACGTATGTTATTTAAGGAGATACTCACTAATTAGCAGTCCCTATTTATGAAAAACACCTTTTAATTCAATAATATACAAAAAGCCACCACGAATTGGCAGCCTTATCTTTAATCCACAACATTAATAATGAGTTACTTTTCCATTACAGCAAAATAGTTTTCTTCATTATCTGCAAAGTTAAATACTCGACCAGATGGCATATTTACAATTTCGCCAACTGTAATATTTTTATTTACTAAATCATTGTGCAATTGTTCTAAATTCTCACTAAAAAACATTAAAGATGGAGTAGCAAGATTTAAGTCGGGAGACATTTTAGAAACGAATTCCTTATTGTGCAATATGATGCTAGTTTCCACACCATTTTTTGGAGCAATTTCAATCCATCTAAATCCTTGATTATTATTTTCCTCAGCAATTATGGCAAAACCTAATTTTTCTGTCCAAAACTTTACTGCCTCATCTTGGTTATTGACATACAACATAATTTGACCGACTCTGCTAAACATTTACTTCACTCCTTATAAGAAAACTGAATGTAATTAATATTCTTTATTATGAAGTGAAAATCCTTCTTCCTAACAAATTAGTACTGTAGAACAATTAAGGCTAATCGAAGTTTAAGCAGAATAGTGTCTTAAGTAAATCACCTAAGAAATTATAAAATAGATATCTTGTTAAAGCGTTATGGTTTCATCCATTCTTATCTGTGGATAGCAACTGGGGCATGCCATGCAAAAAAGCCACTATTTCTTATCAAAAACATGACGAAAACAACTGGCATCCAAATAGAAGAACATGCTTTATAATATGATACATTCTGATGCTAATATCTATGTTTCAATAAGTAAGGATGAATATGGCTATTCTCGAATCTATCATTATAAATTTCCGGAAATGAATTTAGTGCCAGTTGATACAATAAAAGATCACTGTTTTTCAGCAGCTGAAAGTATGGAGGACCTTTTTTTACTGGTGGAGAGGAATACAAGTAAGCTATAGATCCTTCATTATTCTGGGGTTAAAAACTAAAAAGGCTGCAGAGACAAAGACGAATATTACATAATTTCTAATTAAATCTAACTCTTACAATCAAGTTTGTTCCATTGCGCTCCAGCTACTCTATTTCACTAGTTCTTTTATTTATGTACTTAAACCCAACACAGCAAATAAAAAAAGGACCTATTATGCGATAGTTTTAATAAGCATAATAGGTCTTTTGTATCTTAGACTGAATACTATGTCCAGCCTCTTTTCCGATTATATTTTTGTCGTAGTCTGTTTACGAAGCCTCTTCAAATTGGCTATTATAAAGTTCAGCATAGAAGCCATCTTTGCTGATTAATTCTTGATGGTTACCTGCTTCAATAATATCGCCATCTTTCATCACTAAGATTAAGTCTGCATTTTTTATCGTAGATAGTCTATGAGCGATAACAAAGGAAGTTTTTCCTTCTGTCAATTTATCCATCGCTTGCTGGATAAGTACTTCTGTGCGCGTGTCGACAGAACTTGTTGCTTCATCCAGAATAAGTAATGGTGCCATTTTTACCATAGCGCGAGCAATTGTAATCAGCTGTCTTTGCCCTGCAGATAGACTTGATTTGTCATCTAAGATGGTATCGTATTTGTCAGGCAAAGTATTAATGAAATGATAAAGTCCTACCGCTTTGCAGGCTGCTTCTACCTCTTGATCCGATACGTCATTCCTTGAATAGACGATATTTTCGCGAATAGATCCTTCAAAAACCCATGTATCTTGAAGTACCATACAGAAAAGATCATGCAAACACTCTCTCGTCATTTTGTTAGTCGAAATGCCGTCAATCGTGATTTCTCCACCATTTAATTCATAAAAACGCATCAATAAATTTATCAACGTTGTTTTTCCTGCTCCCGTTGGACCAACAATGGCAACCTTTTGTCCTGCAGCCACCTTTACAGAAAAATCTTTGATAATTAATTTGTCTGCGTCATATCCAAATTGTACATGCTTAAATTCCACATCGCCCTTAATATTCTCCAATGTTTCCAATTTGTTACTTTCCTTAACAAGCTCTTCTTCAGCTAAAAATTCAAAGACTCTTTCACTAGCTGCTGCTGTAGACTGCAAATTAGTGGCGGCTTGGGCAAGCTGTTGGAGCGGTTGTGTAAATAAACGAATATAAAGCATAAAAGCAACAATGACACCAAATGATATTGAACCATTTACGGCAAGGGCAGCACCAACAATACAGACGACTACATATCCAAAATTCCCAATAAACATCATTAAAGGCATCATGAGACCTGACATGAACTGAGATTTCCATGCACTTTCATATAGTCTTGTATTAATGATTGAGAAATCATTCTTCGCCTGCTGCTCTCCATTGTATGCTTTTACCACATTATGCCCTGAATAAGTCTCCTCAATATGCCCATTCAGCTTACCAAGATCTGCTTGCTGCTGCGCAAAGTAGCCTTGAGATTTTGAGATGATAAAGACCATGAATACAAATCCAATAATGGTAGAAAGCACGGCTGATATTGCCATAATCCAGTTTGTGTAAAACATCATAATTAATGATCCTATAAACATGGTGATGGCTGAAATTAAGCCACTGACACTTTGATTCATCGTCTGTCCGACCATATCTACATCATTAGTTACCCGACTGAGGACATCCCCAGTAGTAGTAGAATCAAAGTACTTTAACGGCAACCGATTTATTTTCATAGAAATATCGCGTCTTAATTGCTTAGATACTTTTTGTGTAACAGTGGCCATAATAAAGCCTTGGATATAGTTGAATATAAATCCTAAGCCATACAAAAACACTAATAAAATGGCAACATCTTCAACAGCATCCATATCAATGCTTCCCATTAATCCTTCTGTGATGAGATCCGTCATCTTGCTTAGCTGATTAGGGCCGACAATACTAAAAATGGCAGCAGCCATAGCTAGTATTAAGGCAAAAATGATTGCTGGAAAGTATGCCTTAGAATAGGAAGCGAGCTCTTTTAAACTTTTAACGTTCATGCCTTTTTTGGGGCTACGAATGTTCGCATCTGAAGGTTGTTTATCCGGTTCCATGTTTGTATGCTCTTGACCAGCATGACCTTTTTCATCCAATTTCAAGTTCCTCCTTTGACAATTGTGAATAAGCAATTTCTTGGTATACATCACATGTTTGCATTAATTCATCATGTCTGCCCATACCGACTATTTTTCCTTCATCTAATACGAGAATAC
>JAPSHL010000099.1 GCA_031179905.1 Bacillus sp. (in: firmicutes)
AAAGCACCATATCAAACTTACTGCGGTACTTAAGCTTACCTTTAATGCCTTGCATATATGAAGTGATGCTGCCTATAATGAGGGCAGCATCACTTTGTTTAGTTTAAATTAGGCAAAGTGAATAACATTTCTTTATTTGAGGAGTGGAGAAAGTAATGGCTAAAACAATAACAGAGAAGCTTAACCTGCATAAATACGAAAAAAAGGTAGTCCTCCATATGCCTGAAGATAGTACATATTTGGACGAGCTTAAAAGTTATGGGACAGAGCTGGTAACCGGTGAATCTTACGACTTGATTTTTGCTTTTGTATTTAACATGGATTCAATGAAACTGCTTGCTGATGAAGTTGTGAAGAACGACTATTTAAACAAAGGGGGCTATTTGTTCCTGGCATATCCTAAAAAGGGAAATAAGCTTTATCCAACCTATATTCATCGCGATGAAATATTAGGCGGACTTGGAGCTGATGAGGATGGATTTATTGCCAGCAGCAATATTAAGTTCAGCCGAATGGTTGGTATGGATGAAACATTTACTGTTGTCGGGCTTAAGGAAGACTCTAAGATAAAAAACAAAGCATCAACTAAGGCGAGTCAGTGTGTTGATGATTATATTGATTATGTCACCCAAATTGAAAAGGACCTGACAGAGCTACCAAATCTGCTTAGTTTTTATCAGTCTCTTACACCTGGATATAAAAAAGATTGGGCTCGCTATGTATACAGTGCAAAGCAGGATGCTACTAAGGAAAAAAGACGGGAAGAAATGAAAATGATCTTAGGAGCAGGATATAAAAGCCGTGAACTATACCGTAAGGATAATACAATATAAGACAGATGTAGATTAAGGCAGAGAAAACAGCTAACCAACCCATATTTATCTATAGAAGAAGATGGTCAAGTTATTTTGATTGTCAATGGTAGCCAGCAGGACGTCTTTTGCCTCTGCCTGATACAAGCTTCTCAATTGTGCTGTAAGCCAGTATTCATCCTTTCCGCAGCTTGCAAGCTCCTTTCCGAAAATCTGGCCATCCCGAATGATCGTTTTTGGCAGCTCAAAGGAGGCTGTTGCCATATGGAGAGAAGCTGGGGTAAGAGGTGCATATTTTGTCTCTAGAAAAACCGACATATTCCCATTAGGCTCCCATATCGCTAAAGCCACCTTTTTTAGGTTTTCCACTTGCTTTCCACGCAGCTCTTCAAGCAGGATATCAATGGAGATTCTTGCCTTTTTCAGCCCGTTATATAGGATTTCTCCATTTTGAACAATTACAATAGGCTCGTTGTTAATGATTTTTCGAAACCAATGCCATTTAAGCAATAATTTTGTTCCTCCGAGATAAAGGATCGCAAGAACCAGTGTTGTCAGCATGGAATAATTAAGTCCTAGTTTTTCATCTGATAGGGGATGGGCGATGATATTGCCAATCATCAGTGCAATTATAAAATCCATCAGCCGTAATTGAGATATGGTACGCTGTCCCAATATTCTTCCGACTATAACCATGAATAAAAAAGCAATAGTGGCACGTAGAATCCATTCAAGAGCGGTAAGTGTTTCTTTCCCTTGGTAAAAATCCATGAATTCACTTCCTTTGTTTTCGTTTTCTTAGTGTAACACTTATGTCGGATTCTAATCAGAGACTATAAAAAATCTCAGATAGGCAATGACAGCAAGGGTATTTGAGAATGCTATAATAAACCTGTTCTTTAATGAAAAAACTAAACATATTAGGAGATATCCATGTTTATTGGAAACAAACTTTTCAGCAAATCCCCCTCTAATTGGGCATTATTGGCACTTGTTGCTATCTTAACAACAATAGCGAGTGAAGTGAAAGTTGTCCCTTTTCAAGGAGAGGCATTTCGTTTCGGTTTAGGCAGTATTACTTTTTTTATGCTTATACTGATCTGGCAGCCTAAAACTGTGTTGAAGGCTGGCACAATCACAGGAGTAACAGTTGTAATTATCAGAACATTGGAGGATGTAATTTTTCGAGATGGGATATTTGTCCAATGTATGATTAATCATATACCTGCATTTCTTTTTTATTTTATTTATGCTCTTGGCTTTCATCTCATTAAGGTGGAGCGATATAAAACAATGCCCTTCCATTTGGGCGCGTGGGCCTTTCTGTTTGAGTTTTTGGGTAACAGTGCTGAACAGCTTCTCCGTCATGAAATTGAGACAAATATAAATGTCGATTTTTGGAGCTGGGCACTGATGAGCGGAGTGGCTTTATTCCGGAGTTATTTTGTTGCTGGCCTAATCGCGTCCATAACTGTTTCTGAACAGAAAAAGCGGGTAGAGGAAATGCTTGGTGTCGGCTCAGAATTATATGCAGAAGCGTTATATTTGCAGAAATCAATGAACCATATTGAAAAAATAACAGCATCCAGCTATGACTTATATCAAAAGTTAAAGAAGAAAGAAGAGCTGTCGTTAAGTATTCAAGCATTGAAAATTGCCCAGGAAATTCACGAGGTTAAAAAAGATTCACAGCGAGTATTAGCAGGAATCTCGAAGATTACTTCACAGAAAAAGGAAACAAGCCTTACTTTGTCTGAATTATTGAGATTAGTTATTTTGGCAAATGAAAAATACGGAGAATTTTTAAAGAAGGCAATAAGCTTTCAGCTGAAGATGTCTTCTGACTATGAAACAGAGAAGCATATCCCATTGCTCGCGCTTTTAAATAATCTAGCAGCAAATGCAGTTGAATCAATTGAAGGCAAAGGAGTTATTAAAATACAATTATATGAAGCAGCCGGACAGACCTGCTTTGTTATACAGGATACTGGAATAGGTATAAAAAAAGAGGATATCCCCATTCTTTTTGAACCAGGATATACGACAAAATTCAACGAAAAGGGAGTAGCTGCTACCGGAATCGGTTTATCTCATGTTAAAGAAATAGTTCAAAAACTGAATGGGAAAATAGAAGTAGAATCACCTGAACTAGGAGCGGTTTTTCGAATTTCTATACCAACGCAATATTTAAGAAAGTGAGCTGATCATTCTGCGTTATTATATCGTTGACGATGACAAGGCGAGCAGAACCATGTTAAAGAATATTATTGAAGAGGAAGATCTGGGAGTGGCAATCGGAGAAGCTGATAATGGAAAGGAGTGCTTATCCGCTATTATGACCATGCATCCGGATGTTGTTTTAATAGACTTGTTGATGCCGGAAATGGATGGGATAGAAACGATAGAGCAGCTTAAACGAGAAGGGTTTGAAGGACAGTTTGTGATGATATCCCAAATTGTAAACAAAGAAATGGTTGGAGAAGCATATAAAAAGGGCGTAGAATTTTTTATACATAAGCCAATCAACAGGATTGAAGTACAAAGCATATTGAAAAAATTAGTAGAGCAGTGCAAGCTGAAGGAATCACTGCTGACAATACAGGAGTCACTAGCGAATATCGGGCTTGCTAACACTACATTACAAAAGCCGCAAAGTGTTAAACAGATCGTCTTGTCCATTTTGAATTATATGGGGATTATTGGAGAGTCAGGCAGTGACGACATTATATCTATTATTGAATATTTGGTGAATGAAAGAGGGCACTCGCCGCAGCTGCCGCCTTTAAAGGAACTATATGAAAAAATTGCTGCGAGAAATACAGCAGGCATTGATGTGAAAAAGGAAACGAAGGCAATTGAACAGCGCATTCGCAGAACTATTTTAACTGCGATTAATAATCTTGCATCACTAGGCGCTATTGATTATACGAATCCAGAGTTTGAGTATTACGCTCCCCGTTACTTTGATTTTCAGGAAATAAGAAATCATATGATTCACATTCAGGAAGGAAGAGGGGATTCTGCAAAAGTGAAGGTCAATATAAAAAAATTCCTTCAAGTGCTTTACTTAGAAACTTTGGAAAAATATAATAAAACCCACTAGAATATTTAATTATTTCAAAAATTTAGATAGATTAAAATAGCGTTATATTTAGGATTTTGTCGGATTTTATAAGTAGCCTTTATAATGTGTAGTATCCTGACTGTTTTCGTTAAGGTTAACACAAAAGAGGTGAAAATTAATGAAGAAAAAGTTTAAATTTACTTTGGCCTACCAGATTCTAGTTGGTCTGGTGCTGGGGATTATTGTTGGGGCAGTTTTTTACGGAAATCCGGGTGTAGAGAAATATTTACAGCCTATCGGAACTGTCTTCCTTAACATGATCAAAATGATTGTTGTACCAATCATTATCTCTACATTAGTAATAGGGGTTGCCGGCACTGGTGATCTCAAGAAGCTGGGGAAGCTTGGCGGAAAGTCCTTGCTTTACTTTGAGGTTGTTACCACAATTGCTATTGTCGTAGGTTTGCTTGCTGCGAATATCTTCCAGCCTGGTGATGGTATTGACATGTCGTCCCTTACAAAAGGGAATATAGACCAGTATGTGGAGACAACGGAGGAAGTACAAAGCCATGGTATGCTGGATATTCTTGTCAGCATCGTACCGAGTAATATCTTCCAGGCAATGGCAGACGCTGATATGCTTGCGGTTATTTTCTTTTCCGTTATCTTCGGATTAGGTGTTGCAGCCATCGGAGATAAAGGGAAACCTGTGCTCGCTTTCTTTGAAGGTGTCGCAGATGCAATGTTCTGGGTGACGAACTTTATTATGAAATTTGCTCCATTCGGAGTATTTGCGTTAATTGGAGTTACTGTATCCAAGTTCGGTGTTGAATCGTTGCTTCCACTTGGTAAATTAATGATTCTTGTTTATGCGACAATGATTTTCTTCATCATCGTTGTACTTGGCGGTATTGCCAAATTAGTCGGCATCAATATTTTCCATCTCATGAAAGTATTAAAGGATGAAATGCTGCTAGCTTACTCAACATCAAGCTCAGAAAGTGTATTGCCAAAGGTTATTGAAAAAATGGAAAAATTCGGATGCCCAAAAGATATTGTATCATTTGTTGTACCGACAGGCTATTCCTTTAACCTGGACGGGTCAACTTTATACCAGGCTCTGGCTGCCTTGTTCATTGCCCAAATGTACGGCATTGAATTGAGCATAACAGAGCAAATTACATTAGTACTTGTGCTGATGGTTACATCAAAAGGTATTGCTGGTGTACCAGGGGTTTCCTTTGTTGTCTTGCTGGCAACATTAGGAACTGTCGGAATTCCATTAGAAGGTTTAGCATTTATTGCAGGTATTGACCGACTTCTTGATATGGCCCGCACTGTTGTAAACGTAGTAGGTAATTCTTTAGCTGCAGTTGTCATGTCCAAATGGGAAGGACGTTTTGATTCAAAGCAAAAGGATAAATATTACGCTACTTTCAAAAAAACTGCATAGTTAGACAAAAACAGGTCTCCTCAAGGAGGCCTGTTTTTGTCTAGATATTTTCTTTATGCCTGCTCTGCATTTGCAGCAGCAGTTAATTTTTCTTCTTTGTCTTCCCAAACTTCTTTTGCAACCTCTGCAATAAATTTCAGCTTTTCCCACTGCTGTTCTTCTGTCAGTTCATTGCCGTGATGAGTCGAAGCAAAACCGCATTGTGGACTCAGGCATAGCTGGTCATGAGGAATATATTGGGCAGCTTCTTTAATGCGGGCTTTAATTGCTTCCTTGTCTTCCAATTCTCCTGACTTTGAAGTAACAAGACCTAATACAACCTTAGCGCCTTCTTTTGGGATATGACTTAAAGGCTGGAATGTTCCTGAGCGTTCATCATCATATTCCAGGAAGAAGCCGTCAACCTTTTCCTTAGCAAGCAAGGTCGGTGCAATGATGTCGTAGCTGCCAGAAAATGCATGGTCAGAACGGTAGTTACCGCGGCATAAATGGGTTGATACAGCCAGATCTTCAGGTTTTCCTTCCAGAACATCATTGATGACACGAAGAGCAAGTTCAATCAGTGTTTCTCGTGAGTATTTACCATCATTGAAAGGGATATCTGGTGAAGATAGACCTGCAATATAGACATCATCAAGCTGAAGGTAGCGTACACCAGCATTATAAAAGGCTTGAATTGCATCACGGTAAGTTTGGATAATATCTTTCGTATATTCTTCTAAGTCTGGATATGTCTCTGTATCACGGATGCCGATGTTAAACAGCTGGTTCGGACTCGGTATCGTTTGCTTTGCCACTGCACGGCCTCCAACAATTTCATTGAAAAGAATAAAATCCTTAATTTGCGGATGATCAGGATTGAAAGAGATTTTCCCTTTATTTCGAATACTATAACGCTCTGTTTCGCCCTTGCTGAATGGATACCCTTTGTCAGGAACGAATCCTTCGATTCCATTTAACTGTTCAAGGAAATCTGTATGCCAAAATCTGCGGCGGAATTCACCATCTGTTACTACATCTAATCCAGCTTCAATTTGCTTATCGACAATACGCCTAATCTCTTTAGTTTCAATATCGTACAATTCTTCAGCGGTAATATTTCCATCTTGGAAGTCTGTTCTTGCTTGAAGAAGCGTTTGTGGACGGAGCAAACTGCCAACGTGATCTGCACGGAATGGAATATTTTTATTTGACATATAAAAAACCCTCTTTCATTCATAATTAGTATTTTTTAGTAAACAGTTAGAATCTTTCAAACAAGGAACTTTCAAATTGCTAGTAAAAAACCCCCTTCTTATCATAAGAAGAGGGTTTGAATGAACTCGTGTCTCTCCTTATCTTCAAGCATTGCTTTCTGGAATTAGCACAGTGTTATAGTAACCTGTTGCTGAGGCTTCGAAGGGCCAGTCCCTCCACCTCTCTAGATAAGATTTTTTGCTATTCATTTTCAGTAGATTAACCAATTGCTAATCTTGTATATTAATTTAAATCGAAAAGGATTATTTGTCAACTGAATTTTCAGAATTAATTTTAAAATGTTTTAATACATAAAAAAAGTAAGGGGCATCCATTCCTATTTAGATAAACAGCACTATTAAATTTATTTACTGCATCTTTTAACAAGACTAAACTTCTTTAGCAGAATACAGACTCAATAGCTGCTGTTGGATCAAGGGCTATTGATACAATTGCCATAGGAGATTGCTCTTCATTTGGAAAAACTATCGGTAGCTTAACTGCTGCAATCTAATAAAATAAGGAAATATGTGGAGTGATTTTGTGCAATAACGTTGGCGCGTGGGGCTTCATTGTTCTGAGCCTTTTTATTTGTTTTGATCAGTTGAAAAATTTACTTGTATTCTTTGATAGTCCTATTATACTAGAGATAGAAGTGGTATAAAAGTACTGGTTTAAACATGAGATCAGTATTTGAATATCAAAAAATTAAAGTGAAAAGGGCAAATCATGGGAAACTATGAGACGCAAAGCTATGGGCCTAATACATATTGTTTATTTGACAAATATGATGGCAGCCGGTTACCACAAGAAGTCATAGTTGGCATTTCTATGGACCTTCTGCGGGGTCTTTTTTTATTGTCCTTTTTTACAAGAAGGGTAGGAGTATTGGGTGAGGGGAAAATCAGTATTTTTAAAGTCTTTTTTACTATTAACGATTCTTGTATACCAGTTGGCATTCCCAGTTGGAGCAACAAAGGCAGCAGCAAATGAAAGTATCTTACCGCCAAGCAACCTGGCCTATCAATCATCTTCACCAGATGATGGGAAATTGACTTGGAGTGCAGTCTACGGAGCAACAGGATACAAAGTTTATGAAATAAAAGATGGTCAACTTACATTGCTTGGCGTGACTTCGTCTTTAAATTTCAGTATAAACGACCTTCCTGAAGGGACATACAGGTACGTGGTTGCAACAATAACGAATGAAGGAGAGTCAGGACCGTCTGCACCAGTGAGTGCTGAAATAGTATATCCAGACATGCAGGCACCAGCAGATCTTTTGTCCTCAGTGAAAAATGGAAATGATGTAGTCCTTTCCTGGAAGGCATCAACTTATGCCGAAAAATATAATATTTATATAACAAAATCCGGGGAAAAATCTTTGCTGACTTCTACGACAGCAAAATCATATACAATCGAACAGGCTGACGAAGGAGCATATGTTTATTCTGTAACAGCTTATAACGAACTTTATGGTGAGTCACCTGAGAGTGAGCCTGTCAGTATCGATCTTGTCCATCCTATTCTGAAGGAACCGCAAAATCTGTCATTTACAATCACGAATGGTACAGATGTAAATCTTAAATGGCAAGCATCAGATTATGCAACGAGCTATAAGATTTATGAAGTAAAAGATGGTCAGCTTGAACTGAAAAAGACAGTTACCGGCACTAACGCATCTTTTACTAATGTGCCAGCCGGAAATTATATTTATAAAGTGTTTGCATTCAGTGACCGCTTCGGGGAATCACTTGATGGCAGCCAGGCCAATATAGAAGTGAGCTCCATCATCATGACGGCACCTGAAAATGCAGCCTATAAAATTCAAAATACGAATGATGCTGTATTCAGCTGGAATGCAGTACCATATGCTAACGCCTATAAAATATATGAAATAGCAGATGGTGAAAAAACACTAAAGGCAACGGTGAAAGGCACTACAGCCACATTGTCGAAGCTTGCTGGCGGAAATCATGAATACGAAATATATTCTTATAGTGACAGATTTGGAGAGTCTGAAGCAGGTTCAAACCTTTCATTCAGCATAGAAACAGTAGCGGTGAATCCTCCAGAAGGACTAACATATAAAATCCAGAATGGAAACGATATTGTTTTAAACTGGTCTGCTGCAGAAAATGCAAACAATTACAAAATTTACCAAATTGTCGACGGTGAGAAAGTACTGAAAAGCACTGTGACTGGAACAACTGTTACGTATACGAATCTAGCAGCAGGAAGCTATCAGTTTGAGCTCTATACGAACAGCACAAGGTTTGGCGAATCAGAAAATGGAACACAATTGTCCGTTCAGCTAGACCAAGTAAAGCTATCCGCACCAGAGAATCTCTCGTACGAACTAAAAAATGGAAATGATGCGGTACTTACTTGGAAGCAAACAGAAAATACAGCAAGCTATAAAGTTTACCAAGTTATTGATGGGAAAAAATCATTAAAAGCAACAATTTCCAACACAACGGCAACAATTACGAACCTGCCTGAAGGCGACAATGTATTTGAAGTATATGCTTACAACAGCCGCTTTGGCGAGTCGGAAGAAGGGGCTGTGGTCAGTGTTAAGATTGCATATCCAAAACTTGCTCCACCTTCAAATCTAGCACAGACAACATTAAATCCATCTTCCTTCACACTAAGCTGGAACCAAGCAGAATATGCCTCCAGCTACCGGGTGTATCAGCTTGTAAACGGGGAGAAGGTATTGAAGAGCAATGTGAGTGGTACAAGTGTTACCTATGCTAATATTTTGCCAGGCACATACAAGTATGAGGTTTACTCCTATTCTACTCGTTTTGGTGAATCAGAAGAAGGAACATTACTTGAGGTGACGCTAAGCGGACAGGTACTTACAGCTCCTCAGGATGTCACATACACTATTTCAAATGGAAATGACATTACCCTGAGGTGGAAATCTGTTCAATATGCAAACGGGTATAAGATTTATAAAGTACTAGATGGAGAAGAAACGTTAGAACGAACAGTAACAGGAACTAGTGTGACATTCACTCTGTTGCCTGAAGGTGAATTCCATTATGTTATAAAAGCATATTCTAACCTGTTTGGAGAGTCTCCTGTTGGGGGTGAAGCAAAGGATACACTAGCATATCCAAAAATGGCCCAGCCTCAAAACGTGACGAAAACTGTAACAAATGGAAACGACATCACATTGAAGTGGAATGCTGTTACCTATGCAAAGGGCTATAATATCTATCAATACAAGGATGGAGAGAAGGAGCTAGTCCGTACAGTAACAGGAACAAGTGCCGTATTTTCCAATATGCCAGAAGGCGATTATCTGTATATTATCCATTCGTTCAGTGATCGCTTTGGAGAGTCAGCTGAGGGAAGTACAGTGGATCTTAACCTTACATGGCCAATTATGCAGGCACCAGGGAATTTAACTAAAACTATCAGCAATGGTAATGATATTACCTTAAAATGGAATACTGTTACTTATGCAAAAGAATATCGGGTTTATCAAATTGCTGAGGGGGAAAAAAACTTAGTCAAAAAGACAACAGGTACATCTGCGTCCTTAACGGACATGCCAGAGGGTGACTATGAGTATGTTGTTTATTCCTACAGTGACCGTTTTGGAGAATCACTTGAAGGAAGTACTCTAGAGTTCAACTTAGAATGGCCGGTAATGCAGGCACCAGAAAACCTGACGAAGTCTATTGCAAACGGCAATGACATTGTCCTGAAATGGAATGCATCTGCATACGCTAAAAGCTATAAAGTTTATCAGGTTATTGACGGTGAGAAAGTGCTAAAAGGCACTGTTACAGGCACATCAGTAACTTACAAAAATATGCCTGAAGGTGATTACACATTTATTGTACAATCTTACAGCGACCGTTTTGGCGATTCACTTGAGATGAGCTCGCTTACGTTCAACTTGACATGGCCAACTGTACAAGTGCCAGTTGTCAGCGGTAGTGTTTTTAATGCCAACAATATTACACTCTCTTGGAAGTCAGCAGAATGGGCTAATGGTTACAAAGTTTATGAATTGAAAGATGGAGAAAGGGAGCTTTTATACAGCGGAACTTCGCTGAGCTATAAAGTTTATAATCTCTCAGAAGACACGCACATATTTGAAGTGACAGCATACAGCAATCGCTTTGGCGAGTCCTTGCCGTCTGAATCGTTCGTTCAAACAATTGTTTATCCTGTGATGGAAGCCCCAATTGCATCTCTGACATTGTTGAGCGAGAATAGTGCCAGAATTTCATGGGATTTTGTCACATATGCCAATGGCTATAACATATATGAAATTATTGATGGCAAGCCGGTTTTGCTTGTTGAGAACCTGAACAACCTGTCGTATGAATTGAAAGACCTGACTCATGCAAACCATCAATATTATGTAACTTCATACAGCAATTCCTTTGGGGAGTCAAAACCTTCAGAGACAGTCATAGCAAAGCTTATTATTGATACACAGGCCCCTGTGACAAAAAGCAATGCACCTTCACAATGGATTAATGAAAATCTTTCGGTGCTTTTAGAAGCAGAAGATGATGAAACAGGAGTAGCGAACACTTATTACTCCTTAAATGATGGGCCAATTAAGTCGGGAACATCCGTCCTTATCGACCAAGAAGGGGTTAATAAGCTGATCTTTAATTCGATTGATAAAGCAGGCAATATGGAAGAAGTGAAAACTGCCTTTATTAAACTGGATAAGACATCACCAGTGACTACAATCAATGAACTGCCTGCATATGCACAGTCAGTTAATGTCCAATTGGCAAGTACGGACACGTTGAGCGGTGTAGACAAAACATACTACTCTATCAACGGCTCGGAGTATGTGGAGGGAACAAGCTTTACAGTAGAAACAGAAGGAACTAATGAAATCTCTTATTACTCTGTCGACGCTGCCGGGAACAAAGAGGAAGCGAAAACAGCGGAAGTAAAGATAGACGCGTCAGCACCAGCCACAGAATCAAATATTAAAGAGGGATGGGCAAATAAAGAGGTATCTGTCATATTGACTGCCAAAGATGATTTGAGCGGCGTTGTAAAAACATACTACTCTATCAATGGCTCAGAGTATGTGGAGGGAACATCCTTTACGGTAGACAAAGAGGGAACCAATGAAATCTCCTATTATTCTGTAGATGCAGCTGACAATAAAGAAGAAGTAAAAAAAGCTGAAGTGAAAATAGACGTGTCAGCACCAGCCACAGAATCAAATATTAAAGAGGAATGGACGAATAAAGAAGTATCTGTCACATTGACTGCAGAAGATAATTTGAGCGGAGATGTAAAAACATACTATTCCATCAACGACTCAGAGTATGTGGAGGGAACAAGCTTTACAGTAGAAACAGAAGGAACTAATAAAATCTCCTATTATTCTGTCGACGCTGCCGGGAATAAAGAGGAAGCGAAAACAGCAGAAGTAAAGATAGACGCGTCAGCACCAGCCACAGAATCAAATATTAAAGAGGGATGGGCAAATAAAGAGGTATCTGTCACATTAACTGCAAAAGATGATTTGAGCGGAAATGTAAGAACATTTTACTCTATAAATGATGCAGACTATGTAGAGGGAACTTCTTTTACAATAAAAAGTGAAGGTGTTAATAGGATTTCTTATTACTCTGTAGATGCTGCAGGCAACAAAGAGGAAGCAAAAATAGCAGAAGTGAAGATTGACGAGACAGCACCAGTCCTTTCAATTAATAAGCAATCTCTTTATGAGCTAGGAACGAAA
>JAPSHL010000100.1 GCA_031179905.1 Bacillus sp. (in: firmicutes)
GTTTTCTGTTCAAACGATGATATGGCAATCGGTGCAATAAACGCTGTTTTTGCAAATGGTTTGCATGTGCCTGACAACATTTCGATTGTAGGGTTTGACAACAGCCCATTTTCCCAATATGTAACGCCGAAGCTGACAACTGTACAGCGGCCGATTGAACAAATCAGCAAAAAAGGCGCAAAAAAACTGCTTGAACTTATCAACGACCCAAATGAGTCAGGGGAAAGTGTTTTTGTTAAAACAGAACTAATTGTCCGTGATTCCGTTTTAAGTCTATAATTAAAAAATTAAAATGTTCACGTGAGCATAATCTAATGATTATGCTCATATTTTGATAATAAATGGTTGATAGAAATTAAAATCGGGGTTATATTTATTTTGTATACGATTTATTTTGCATAATTTAAAATGTTCACGTGTGCATAAAGGAGGCGTTTCAATTTTGATAAAAAATATTAAAGACAGTTGGACAACAAAAAAAGGGAGGTATCCTGAAAAAATCATCCAGTTTGGTGAAGGTAACTTTTTACGAGGCTTTGTGGATTGGCAAGTAGACAGAATGAACAAAAAAGCAGATTTCAAAAGCAGCGTAGCAGTTGTGCAGCCCCGTGCAACAGGGTCGGTCCATAAGCTGAATGAACAAGATGGGCTTTATACACTGTTTCTTCAAGGCATCAAAGACGGCAAGGCTGTCAGAGAACACACGGTGATTGAAGCTGTTTCAAGAGGAATTGATCCCTATAAACAGTACGGCGAATTTTTAAAGCTCGCGGAAAACCCCTATCTGCGCTTTATCGTTTCCAATACAACAGAAGCAGGTATTGCTTATGACCCTGAAGATTTACGTACAGACACATCTCCAAAAAGTTTTCCAGGAAAGCTGACAGTATTACTTTATCACCGTTATAAGCATTTTAATGGAAGCAAGGATAAAGGAGTTGTCATTATTCCCTGTGAATTAATTGACAGAAATGGGGAAGAGTTGAAAAAAATCGTTTACCGTTATGTGGACCTGTGGCAATTAGAAAGCGGTTTCTTAACCTGGCTTGAAGAATCTAATGTGTTTTGTTCCAGTTTAGTAGACAGGATAGTACCGGGATATCCCAAAGACTCCATTAACGCAATAAC
This sequence comes from Bacillus sp. (in: firmicutes), assembly GCA_031179905.1. Taxonomy (GTDB): domain Bacteria; phylum Bacillota; class Bacilli; order Bacillales; family Cytobacillaceae; genus Niallia. The sequence continues at coordinate 1,129 of JAPSHL010000100.1, forward strand.
AGAAGAATTGGGCTATGAAGATCGCCTTGTTGTAGTAGGAGAACAATATCATTTATGGGTAATTGAAGGTCCCGAGTGGTTGAAGAGTGAATTACCTGTGAAAGAAGCGGGGTTAAATACATTGATTGTAGATGATATGGGGCCATACCGGACGAGAAAGGTTCGTATATTAAATGGAGCTCATACAGCATTAACACCAGTTTCCTATTTGTGCGGAAAAGAGACTGTCGGTGAAGCCATGCTTGATGAACAAATTGGCGAGTATGTCAGGAGTTTAATCTTCGAAGAAATCATCCCGACACTTGACCTTCCACAAGAGGAACTAATTGATTATGCGAAAGATATTATCGACCGTTTTCTAAATCCTTATATTACCCACTATGTTATGGATATTTCCTTAAATTCCATCTCGAAATTTAAAACGAGAGATTTGCCGACATTGTTGGAGTTTTTTGAACAAAAGGGCAAACTTCCGCAGAAATTAGTATTCTCATTTAGCGCATTACTTTCCTTTTATAAAGGCAAACGAGGTGAGGAAATAATCAGCCTCCGTGATGATAAGCAGGTTATTACATTCTTTGAGAAACAGTGGAACACTGTGGACGAATCCCGCGCCTCCTTATACAGCTTTGTGGTTTCCATATTAAGTGAAAAAACGTTGTGGGAGCAGGATTTAAGCCAAATTGAAGGATTTGCTGACACGGTTACAGACTATCTTATGGTGATTGAAAAGTCAGGAATGAGAAGTGCACTTCAAGCATGTATGGAAAAATAATAAAAAAAGAGTTTGTGGAAAACGACAAGGACATTGCTTTTTATGTAAATTAAATTAGCCCCAAAAAATGGAGGAGTTGACATGCGGGATTTTATAAAGATCAACCAAAAGGACAATTGTGTTGTTGCCCTGAGAAATTTAAAAGCAGGCACAAAGCTTTTTGTTGATGGTAAGGAACTTGAATTAACAGAGGATATTGCCAAAGGACATAAAATTGCCATTCAGTCTGTTGCTGCTAACAGCGATATTATTAAATACGGCTTTCCGATTGGTCATGCGACAGCCGATTTGGAAGCAGGAAACTGGGTGCACACACATAACACAAAAACAAATCTTTCTGGCATCGAGGAATACAGCTATTCTCCTCAAATAAGCAAAAACCCGTTTAATAAGGAAAATAGGACATTTAAAGGGTACAGGAGAAAAAATGGAAGTGTTGGTATTCGTAATGAATTATTCATTGTTCCAACAGTCGGCTGTGTTAACGGGATAGCTGACTTAATTGTGAAGGAATTTGTACGTGAAGTCGGAAATATCTCACCCTTTGAAAACATTCAAGTAATTAAGCATAATTACGGATGTTCCCAGCTCGGAGATGACCATGAGTATACAAAGACAATCCTTGGAAATGCAGCAACACATCCGAATGCAGGCGGGGTATTAGTGCTTGGACTTGGCTGTGAGAATAATATTATTGAAGATTTTAAAGATTCACTTGGGGATTTTGATGATAGCAGAGTAAAATTTCTATCCTCCCAATCTGTGTCCAATGAAATAGATGCAGGAGTATTGCTATTAAAAGAGATTTATAGAAATGCGCAAGGAGATGCGAGGGAGGAAGTACCTTTATCCGAATTAAAGGTTGGACTGAAATGCGGAGGTTCAGATGGTTTTTCTGGTATAACCGCAAACCCTTTGCTAGGACGATTTTCTGATTTTCTAATAGCGCAAGGGGGGACAACTGTATTAACAGAAGTACCAGAGATGTTTGGGGCTGAGAAGATTTTGATGGAGCGGGCCGAAACAGAAGAGGTTTTTGAAAAGACAGTATCTTTAATCAATGACTTTAAGCAGTACTTCATGAGATACAACCAGCCTGTTTACGAAAATCCTTCTCCTGGGAACAAGGCCGGCGGAATAACAACACTTGAAGACAAGTCGCTTGGATGTACTCAAAAAGCTGGGTCTGCTATTGTCGTGGATGTGTTGAAATATGGAGAAAAGCTTGGCAAAAACGGCCTTAATCTGCTAAGTGCTCCAGGCAATGATCTAGTGGCGACATCTGCTTTAGGTGCGTCTGGCTGCCAGCTCGTATTATTTACGACTGGTAGAGGAACACCATTCGGCAGCTTTGTGCCAACAATCAAAGTGTCAACAAATACACCGCTATATAAAGATAAATCCCATTGGATAGACTTTAATGCAGGTAGTCTGCTTGAAGATGTGGAGGAAGAGGCAGTTTTACAGGAGTTTATTAAGTATATTATTGATGTAGCAAGCGGAGTGCAGGTCAATCACGAGAAAAATAACTTTAGAGAAATTGCTATTTTTAAAGATGGGGTAACATTATAGTTAGGTGGGTGTGAGAATGTTCACACCCTTTAAAAATATTTTGTGACAATAAAATGAAAACGATTGCTCAATGTTGAACATTCTATTATAATAGGCTCTATTGTTAACGTTAACATTTCTTATCTGGGACAAATACGAGATTATTTCATTCATGTTAGGAGAGAACAGAATATGGCTAGAAAAATAGGTCTGACACATCAGCTTGCTTATGGCAGCGGTAACTTATTGGGAAGCGGGGCACTTGCAATCAGCGGTGCCTGGCTGATGTATTTTTTAACAACTTTTTGTGGTTTATCTGCAGTCCAGGCAGCGTCTATCTTTTCAATTGCAAGTTTATTGGATGCGATAAGCAATCCGATTATGGGTTTTATTACAGATAATTTTCATAAGACACAGCTAGGCAGGAAATTTGGACGAAGAAGATTTTTTATTTTACTCGGCATACCGCTTATGCTTGTATATCCAATGATTTGGATTGAAGGGTTTGGATATTGGTATTATTTATCAGCTTATATACTGTTTGAACTAATTTATACAGGTATCATGGTTCCTTATGAAACAATAGCGACAGAAATGACAGACAGCTTCGCTTTAAGGACAAAGCTTACTGGCTATAAGGCTATCTTCGGTAAAATTGCAGGCTTTTTGGCGGCATTCATTCCAGGACGTTTTATAGCGGAATATGGACAAGATGTTGCTACACCATTTTTTTACACAGGTATTGTTTATGGGGTAATTATGATGTTAGCAATGCTTGTACTGTATCTTTTTTCTTGGGAGAGACCGCTTGAAAGCATTAAAAACGAAGATAGCGGGGGGAATTTCCTTGAGTCTTTGAAAAAGCTTGTAGTAGATATGCTGTCTACTTTTAAAATCAGAACATTCAGGCATCATTTAGGAATGTATTTGTTCGGTTTTGGTGCAGAGTGGCTTTTTGCTTCAGCATTTACATATTTTATTATTTTTGGATTAGGACAAAGCTCAGAGGTTGTATCTAATCTGAACAGTATGAACTCGATTCTCCAATTGATTTCAACAGCAATCTTTATCGGTATATGTTTGAAGATGGGCTTTGCAAAGCCGTATAGAATAGCTCTAACTATCGTCATTCTCAGTGTAATAGGCTACACAGTACTTTTCCTGACAGGATCATCTAATATTGTTATTTTTATTGTCGTTATTACTGCTATATTCGGATTTGGTACTGGCGGTGTTTACTATATTCCTTGGACGGTCTACACATTTTTAGCTGATGTTGATGAGCTTGTGACAGGCAGACGAAGGGAAGGAATTTATGCAGGTACGATGACATTTGCAGGTAAGCTGGTTCGGGCTGTAATTGTTTTCCTTTTAGGATGGATACTGGAGAAATTCGGCTTTGTTTCAGGTAATGCTGCACAGCCTGAATCTGCAGTGAATGCCATTGTTTGGGTATTTGCAGTTGGAGTTATCTCATTAGCAATTATTGCTATTATCGTAACATACAAGATGAAATTGGACAGAAAAACACATGAGATGATTATCAAAGAAATAGAGCGCATTAATAAAGGCGGTTCCAAACTTGAAGTTGATAAGGATACGAAGGAAATTGTTGAATATCTGACAGGCTTTAAATATGAACAGTGCTTCGGGAACAATACGCTTGGATATCAAGGCAGGAAAGTTTGACGAAAACGACAGGCAGAAAAGTTTATTGTTGAAAATAGGATTGAAACCCCTTACACTATAAATATAAATGTTAACGTGAACATAAATTAAACAAGAGGTGATTAAATTTGGAGAAAACGTTCGAGAAGAAGAAAACTTATAACAGCTGGGGAGCTAAAGCGGCAAAAAGTGTGATGCAAAGAAAGCCAGTAATAAATCCTAAAATGAAGTGGGAATATGAAGACGGGGTAGTACTTGAAGGAATGTATTTATTATGGAAGCAGACAGGTGACAGTGAATATTTGGACTATATACAAAGAAATCTTGATTTGTTTGTTGACGGGGTCGGCAATATACCGAAATACAGTGCAGATGAATTCAATATTGATCATGTTAATAACGGCAAAATTCTCCTTGACTTATATAAAGAAACAAAGGATGAAAGATATAAAAAGGCAGTTGACTTGTTAAGGAATCAACTGCGCCGCCATCCTCGCACAAAGGAAGGATCTTTCTGGCATAAACAAATTTACCCTTACCAAGTATGGCTTGACGGATTGTATATGGGTTCTGTATTTTATGGCAAGCATGTACATTTCTTCGGTAAAGAAGAAGATTGGGAGGATGTCATCAACCAATTCCTGCTTTGTGAAAAGAACACGAAGGATAATAAAACAGGATTATTACATCATGCTTATGATGAACGGAGAGTTCAGCCTTGGGCGGATAAACAAACGGGACTTTCCCGGCATTATTGGGGACGGTCAATCGGCTGGTTTGCGATGGCGCTTGTCGATGTCCTTGACTATTTGCCAGAAAACAATGAAAAGAGAGAGAGATTGATAGAAATGCTCAGAGAAGTTCTTGATGCTGTTATGCAGGTACAAGATAAAGAGACATCACTTTGGTATCAAATCATGGATCAAGGCACTAGAAAAGGAAATTATCTAGAATCTTCCTGCAGCTGCATGTTCCTCTATTCTATTGCAAAAGGTGTCCGTAAAGGCTATCTAGGGGAGAAATGGTTTGAAATTGCCGAAAAAATATACGAAGGCATTCTTGATGAATTTATAACAGAGACAAAGGAAGGTTATATCAATGTAAATAAAATTTGTTATGTCGGTGGGCTTGGCGGCGCTGATAAGCGGGATGGTTCTTTCGCTTATTATATTAGTGAACCGATTGTAACAAATGACCATAAAGGGGTTGGACCGTTCATTTTGGCGAGTGCTGAGATGGAGTGGCTTAATAATAATAAAGTAAAGAATTAGGGGGCTATTATAATGCGTTTTTTGGATGAGGAGACTTTTCTACTTAAAAATAAAACTGCTAAAGTACTGTACCATGATTATGCTAAAAACCTGCCTATAATTGATTATCACTGCCATTTAGACCCGAAAGCAATTGCAGAGAACAAGCGTTTTAAGAATATAACAGAAATATGGCTTGGCGGAGATCATTATAAATGGCGGGCGATGCGTACGTTTGGGGTAAAAGAAGAGTTAATCACTGGAACGAGCACGGATAGTGACAAATTTCAGGCCTGGGCAGCGACGCTTCCATATACAATCGGCAACCCTCTTTTGCACTGGTCTGCAATGGAATTAAAACAATACTTCGGCATAGAAGAACAGCTGTCAGAAGAGAACTGGAAAGAAATTTATGAGGCATGTAATAAGCAAATTAGCAATGAAGAATTTTCTGTACAAAGCTTGATAACAAGCTCTAATGTTGAGTGGATTTGTACCACGGATGATCCTGCTGATACTTTAGAGCATCATCAGGCGATATCCAAAAGTGACTTTAACACAAAAGTCACCCCGACATTCAGACCGGACAGACTTTTGAGAATCGGCAGAGAAGACTTTATTGAATATGTACATTCAGTGGGAAAATCGGCAGGCATGTCCATAAACAGCTTTTACCAGTTTGTGGATGCAATAATGACGCGAATAGCACATTTTGACGTAAATGGCTGCTTTATTTCCGACCATGCTTTTACAACCATCCCTTTTGCAAAAGCAACAGAAAGTCAAGTAGCTGCTATTTTTGCAAAAAAACTGGATGGCGGACAGCTGACAGATTTGGAAATAGAGCAATATGAAACAAGTCTTCTTCTTATCCTAGGACGTAAATATGCAGAGCTTGGATGGACTATGCAGCTGCATATAGGTGCAGCAAGAGATCCTAATACGAAAATGGCTCGCAAACTTGGCTCGGATTCTGGCTTTGATTTTATTGGTGACTGGAATTACGGCGAAAAGCTTTCCATGCTGTTGAATGAACTTGAATTAGAGAATGCTCTTCCAAGAACCATTTTGTACAACTTAAATGCAGTTCATAATGATGTATTGGCAACTTTGGCTGGTTCTTTTCAAGAAAGTGGAATAAAAGGGAAGGTCCAGTTCGGAACAGCTTGGTGGTTTAATGATCAAAAGGACGGAATGGAGAAGCAGCTTTCTTCATTATCCAATCTCGGAATATTAAGTGCCTTTATCGGTATGCTGACTGATTCTCGCTCCTTCCTTTCGTATCCTCGCCATGATTATTTCAGGCGTATTTTATGTAATCTGATCGGAACGTGGGTAGATTCTGGTGAAGCTCCTAATGATAAGAAGCTGCTGGGTAAAATTGTTGAGGATATTTGTTATTACAATGCAGTTAATTATTTCAGGCTGGGTGAAAGAGTGGAGAGAAGACCATAAAAACAAGGCTCTTACTGCCCAGGCTGTAAGAGTCTTGTTTTTATATAGATGACTTTCTTATAAGGAAGCTTTAATATCCTTAAGGATATTTGCCTGGCATTTTTGAACTGCTTTAATTACTTGTTGCTCGAATTGCTCTGTTACCCTGTATTTCGGTGTGCTTACACTAACTGCTCCATAGTTTTTTCCTTCAATAGAAATGGAAGCACCAACACAGAATACTTCTTCTTCATGTTCACAGTTATCAAAGGCAAAGCCAATGCTCCTTATATTGGTGATTTCTTCGCGGAAAGCCTCCTTAGTTGTGATGGTTTTTTCTGTCATTTTAACAAGTTCATTGTTTTGAAGATATATTTCAACTTCTTCGTCTGCTTTATCTGCAAGAACAGCTTTCCCCATTGCAGAACAATACATTGGTATGCTTTTACCTACTTTTGAATAAAGGCAGATTGGGTTTTTACTTTCAATTTTGGCAATATAAACGATATTAGCCTTATCCTGTATGCCAAGATGTACTGTTTCGGTCGTATCTTTTTGCAAAGCTTCCAAATGAGGCTGTGCAATACTTTTTATATCAAGATGTTCAATTGCCTTGTTTGCATACTTAATAATGGTTGGGCCGAGAGAGAATTTCTTCGATTCAGTGTCTTTATAAACATAGCCAATGTAATTAAGTGTTTCGAGTATTTTCAAGGCAGTTGAATTAGTCAGTTCTGTTTCTTTTGCGATTGTGTATAAAGCTTGTGGTTCTTGACAGCCGGCCAAGTAGGACAATATTTTGTCTGCTTTCAGCAAAACTGTTCCATAAAGTTGTTTTTCCATTGTTTTCCTTCCTTTATCATGCTGGAAGGGAAAAAGACTTAACTGTTTTTTCCCTTTCCAAGCATTAGTTGATACTATTGTACACGTTTCGGATGAATTTCGCACTTTCCTCGATATGAGGGTCAGCTGTCGACTCCATTAAATAAAACATATATGGCTTGCTTTTTTTCAGCATTGTAAATAGCTTTTCATAGTCTAGTATCCCTTTTCCAACAGGAACTGTGTTTATTTTGCCATCTTCAATCATAAAATCCTTTAGGTGGACAATTGCTATTCTTTCCCCAAAGAGTTCGATTGCTTCTTGAAACAGCTTTTCCTGGTTATTGCAGTTGTCTAGAGTGATGAAGTTAACAGGATCATAAATGACTTGCAGATTATTGGAATAGATAATATCAAGCAATCTCCTCATTCGTTCTGGTGTATGGATTGGATGATTGATGCCGCCCTCTATGCCGACAATTACTCCGAATTTTTCAGCCTCAGCAACAAGTTCCTTAACACTGAGAGCAACCTTCTGGAAAGCTTCTTCTGTGAAGTTATCCTCTGTATATTCAATCACTTCATTAACATTACCTGTCTCTGTGCCGACGATGCTGCAGCCAAAATCTCTTGCATATCGGAGATGTTCTTTAAAACGCTCCAATTCCTGCTGCCGAATTTCATGGATTGGATGAATCATATTAATATAGCATCCTAGTACGGCAATTTGCACGCCAGATTGATAGAAAGCACTGCTGATATGAGCTCCAAGACCTGTTGAAAGGCTACCTCTTTGTAAATTTAAGTCAGGAAATGATTTTGCTAATGCTAACTGTATAGCAGAAAAACCATTTGCTGCAGCTTCCTTTGCTAGTCCTTCCAATGATTTGCTGTTTAAGTCATGTGCCCTAATACCTAAATTCATCATATACCTTTTCCTCCCTAGATTGGATAAATAGATTTAATCAGGTAAAGTTTTCTTTTTTCTTGAATTCGTTTTCAAATACAGCTATAATAAACTTGTGTTTCCAAATAATAAATCAGATTTCCTTATAAGAAATTATACAGTGTTATTCATGGAGGTGCAAGATGAATAAAGCGAATACTTTGAAAAAAGTGACAGATTGCGGGGTGGTTGCTGTTATCCGTGCTGAAACCCCTGAAGAAGCAATTAAAACATCTACGGCATGTGTAGATGGAGGAATTAACGGAATTGAAGTGACATTTACTGTCCAGGATGCAGAAAAGGCAATAAGAGAGCTTGTTGAAAGCTACCAAAATAATCAGGAAGTTGTGATTGGTGCAGGAACTGTCTTGGATGCCCATACTGCTAGACTTGCGATTATAGCTGGTGCACAGTTTATCGTCAGTCCTTGCTTTGACAAGGAAACTGCTAAACTATGTAACTTATATCAAATCCCCTATATGCCAGGATGTATGACAGTCACAGAGATGAAACAGGCCCTTGAATACGGTGCGGACATTATCAAGCTTTTTCCGGGCAGCGCCTTTGGACCAGATTATGTAAAGGCAGTAAAAGCTCCGTTGCCGCATGTGAATATTATGCCAACAGGCGGTGTGAGCCTGGAAAATATTCATGAGTGGATTGAAAACGGCTGCGCAGCTGTTGGTGTAGGCGGCAACTTGGTAGCACCAGCAAAAGAGGGTAATTTCGAGCAAGTTACAGCATATGCAAGGGAGTACGTCGAAAAAGTAAGGGAAGCAAGAGGAAAAGTACAATGAAGAAGGTTGTGACGTTTGGAGAAATTATGCTGCGGCTTTCCACCAGTCCAGGCGAACTTTTAACATCTGCAGATACACTTCATATGCATTATGGAGGCGGTGAAGCGAATGTCGCCATTGCCCTTTCAGGCTACGGGTATGATACATATTTCATCACCAAGGTTCCAGATAATGCGTTAGGACGGGGAGTACAGCGGCATCTTCTCGCAAATGGGGTTTCGACAGCATACTTGCTGCAAGGTGGCGAACGATTGGGAATTTATTATTTGGAAGCTGGCATCGGAGAGCGAAGTCCGCGCGTAACTTATGACAGAAAATTTTCCAGTTTTTCCACTCTGACGGACAACGAACTAAACTTTGAGGAAATCCTTGATGGAGCTGCATTATTTCATGTTTCAGGCATTACATTAGCTCTATCACAGCAATTAAGAGAACTTACCTTGGAAGCATTAAAAGCGGCAAAAAAGCTTGGGGTCAAAACGAGCTTTGATTTTAATTACAGGGCAACATTATGGAGTCAAGATGAGGCCGCATCAGCAATCATGCCAATCTTGCCGTATGTGGATATTTGCTCGTGCGGCGAATTGGATGCCATCTATCTGCTTGGCATTAAAAAGGCAGGAAATGATCTAACAAAGCAGGAACAGCTTATATTTTATTACCGAGAAATCAATAAAATGTTTCCGAATATAAAAGCGATGGCGTCCACCTTCCGAAATAATATTTCAGCTTCAAGAAACGAGCTGCAAGGAAATCTTTACACAGACGGGAAGCTCTATCAGTCTAAAGTGCATGATATTCAGCCGATAGTGGACAGGGTTGGCGGCGGAGATGCATTTGCAGCGGGAATATTAAACGGAATTTTAGCGGGAATGGATCATGAAAAGACCGTAACATATGCAGCAGCAGCTTCGGCACTGAAGCACACGGTTCATGGCGACTGCAGCCAGTTCACGAATGATGAAGTTCATAGTTTCATAGAATCAGGCTCGGGAAAAATTTCCCGCTGATAAAAACAGTTTTGCTGTATAAATTCATAAATAATAAAGGAGAGATTGAAAATGACAGAATTAGATACTCGTTATGCCATCCACCCTGAGGACATGAAAAAATATACGACTGAAGACTTGAGAAATCATTTTCTAGTTGACACAATCTTCGAACCAGGCCAAGTCCGTCTTACTTATACTCATAATGACCGGATGATTTTTGGCGGTGTAACTCCAGCGCAGTCTGAGCTTACGATCACACTTGATAAAGAACTGGGCGTTGAATATTTCTTAGAGCGCCGCGAGCTCGGCATCATTAATATTGGCGGAAATGGTTCTGTCACTTTAGATGGAGAAGTGTATGGGATGCAAAAAAGAGATGGATTGTATGTCGGAAAGGGGACAAGAGAAGTCATCTTCCGCTCAGACGATCCGGAAAACCCAGCTAAGTTTTATATTAATTCAACCCCTGCCCATCATCAATATCCTACTGTGAAAATAGACATTAATAATATTGAGCCTCTACAAGCTGGAGAGCCTGGTACTCTTAACGAACGACGAATCTATCAATATGTACATCCAAATGTTTGTGAAAGCTGCCAGCTGCAAATGGGCTTAACGATGCTGTCGCCGGGAAGCGTCTGGAATACCATGCCGTGCCATACACATGAAAGACGAATGGAAGTTTACTTATATTTTGATATGGAGCCGGAAACTCGTGTGTTCCATTTTATGGGGCAACCAGCAGAAACAAGACATTTAGTTATGAGTAATGAGCAAGCTGCCATTTCACCAAGCTGGTCCATCCATACTGGAACGGCAACAAGCAATTATACATTTATTTGGGGTATGTGCGGCGAAAACATCACTTATACGGATATGGACCATGTAAAAATGGAAGACTTGCGCTAATAATCCAAATACAAAGATAAAAAGGAGGA
>JAPSHL010000101.1 GCA_031179905.1 Bacillus sp. (in: firmicutes)
ACTCTCTTCCCGAGCCTTTTTAAGAAGTCTGTGGATAGAACTAATAACAGCAAGCCATAAAAAGCGAATATGCCCAATGATAGGGAGATGGCATTATGCTCTACTGTCAAAGGAATCAAGATATTATAGATAGTATAGGAGGTATATTCTGTATCAAATACTAAGACAAGACCATGAACCATTCCAAAAAGTAATCCGAACCAGCCGGTGGCCTCATGAGTATTTAAAATAACTTTTTGCATTTTCTTCGGAAATATAGGAAGTTTAAACGTCAGTCCAGTCAGCATGGAGATAAACAGCAATAAATAAGATGTGATGGCCGCCGCTCTTGTTACATTCCAAATGCTGAATAGGTCGCTAAAACTAGATAACCATTCATACATACTGTTTCACTCCTTCTTTTGAATATAATTTTATGTTGCCGCCTTGCAAGTAGCGTTCATCGCTTGTCACGCCGATAAAAGCAATGTTTTTATTTCCTTCAAACCTCTTTAGACTTTCCTCCCATCCAAGAATAAGCATGCATTTAGCAAGAGCTTCTGCCTCCGTCAGTGTAGGGGCAATAACACTCGTCTGAATGAGATTGGAATTGCTTGGCATGCCTGTTCTCGGATCTAGTATGTGATGACGAGACTTTCCACTGATGGTAGTCCAATGTCTTTTAACAATAGAACTTGTGGCGATACCTGCGTCTCTCCGCAGTGCGATGGAAGCAATCGTTTCTCCCGGTCTGAGTGGATGATCAATTTTGACGACACGCTTCTTGTTTTCCAAGCCCCATACACATATATCTCCACCAGCAGAGATAGCACCAGTCCTTATTCCTTCATCTTGCAAAAGCTCAGCGATACATTGTGCTGTCCAGCCTTTAGCAATGCCCCCTAAATCAATTTGAATGCTATGTTCAAGGGTAACACTCCTCATTCCGGCATCAATCGTGAGCGGACGGGAATCCAGTTTGTATGAGCGGAGCTGGTCATCACTATCAGGGCACGGCTCAATCTGTTCAAAGCTTCGGTCATAGCCGAGGTCAATAAGAGTACTGCCTAAATAAGGATTAAAAACCCCTTTTGTGCCTGTATAGTAGAAGTCTGCAATTCGAATAGCTTCAAACAGAATCGAACTGCATACAAAAGGGATACGGACAGTTTTATTTAATTGAGACAGTTCACTTGACTCGTCAAACCGTGACAGCGTATTTTCTGCTTTTTTGAACAGATATAGTGTCTTTCTTGATGATTCCTCCGGCAGGTCAAATGTGCGGATAGTTGTGTTCATGCATGTGAATGCTGTTTTTTGCATATAATTATCCCCTAAGATGACTGGCTGCGAAGGTCTCCGCTTTCTGTTGTGCTTCCGTCAAAAGGAGGGGCTTGAAAGCCTGACTCGCTGCTGAAATTATTTGACCCACTGTTAAAATCCGTTGTTGAACCTCCGCTGCTTTCATTCGTCGAATCAGTAGAACTGTCACCCTGATAATCACCTGTCCAAGAATCACTGCTGCCCGACGAACCGCCATCAGGAATTGTATAACTGTCGCTGCTGCTATTTGACGGATCTTCCTGTGCGAAGGGATTTTCGCTGCTTGGTATTTCACTCTGCTGCCCGTTTGAGCCTGATTGATTGTATGCTGTATGCTGACTTGACTCCGTTGAAGTTATTCCATTTAAAAATCCTATAAAACCTGTAAAAGCTGCTACGCTGGATAAACCTATGATCCACTTTGTTTTTTTTGGTGCCATATGCCATTCCTCCGTTTTATCAATATTTAATAATAAGAATTGTACGAAACATTCCTTAATTATTTCTTAATCACAAATAAAAATGGAAAAAAAACAGAGGATACCTTGTCCCTATTCATAATTTTCTGCATAAACTTTGACCCAAGCTAATAAACTGTTACAAACCTTACAAAGATGAAGTTTGGAGTGAGGGATCGTTTATAGATAAATGGATATGTAGTCGAGGACATGTTTAATCACGATAAGATCAGAAAGCAGTGCTTTCTGCCGCATGTAAAAAAGTAATATTCATGAAAGGAAACGTGCGGGATGAAGAATTTCGATGAAGCGAAAAGCGAGTCTCATTTCACACTTCTCACATCCAATTTAGGGAGGGCGAGTGGTGTGCACGATTACATCAAAGAGAGAACTATCAAGATTGGAAAGTATATCGTGGAGACGAGGAAAACAGTTCGCGTAATTGCGAAGGAGTTTGGCGTATCCAAAAGTACAGTCCATAAGGATTTAACAGAAAGGCTTCCTGAAATAAACCCGGATCTGGCAAACGAAGTGAAGGAAATTCTTGATTATCATAAATCAATCAGACATCTTCGAGGTGGGGAAGCGACAAAAATGAAGTACAAGAAGGAAGAATTAGAAGGGGAAACAGTACAATAACAATATGAACAGGAAAAAAGATCTCATTTATACTTATCTATCGATGGGGGACAACATCTTCCATCGGTAGAGAAAAAAACAAGGACTTAGAATGACTAAGTCTTTTTTAAATGCCAGAATACATATCTAACACGCTGGTATTTTTTAAACAGTTATATAACAGATTGCGGAGATTTAACAAATAATCGTTTAAACGAACAAATATGAAAAATTTACATATAAAAATAAGAAAAAATACGCATATTTTTGACAAAAAGTTACTTCTTTCGTCAGCGGTATGATAGAATAGAAAATTAGAGTAGGACTAATATAGAACATGTTTTTGCAAGGGTTGCAAGGCATGTGAATTGTTAGACATACACTTATTAGAAACGAATATAAGAGAGTCAGCAGTTGTATCTTATATCGAACAACTGTTCTTCTGTCTGTCATAGTATTGCTTGAATTGTTAAAATGATCTGCTTTTTAAATGCGTTACATAATATTTAATGAAACTAGTTTTGTTTTTTTGCGTTTAAATAATAGGAGAAATATTAACTTTTCATGTAAAGATCTGTTTATAAAGAGAACAAATGGAAAAAACTGAATAATAGCTATAAGGAGGAAGTGTGAAAAATGTTCGCTAGAGATATCGGTATTGATTTAGGAACAGCAAATGTGTTAATTCATGTAAAAGGGAAAGGTATTGTTTTAAATGAACCTTCGGTTGTTGCTCTTGACAAGAACACAGGCAGAGTGTTTGCGGTTGGAGAAGAAGCGCGCCGCATGGTTGGACGTACGCCAGGAAATATTGTTGCAATCCGTCCGCTTAAAGATGGGGTTATAGCTGATTTTGATGTTACTGAAGCTATGCTTAAGCATTTTATTAATAAATTAAATGTAAAAGGATTTTTATCAAAACCCCGTATTCTTATTTGTTGCCCAACTAATATTACAAGTGTTGAGCAAAAAGCGATTAAAGAGGCAGCAGAAAAGAGCGGAGGCAAAAAAATCTATCTTGAGGAAGAGCCGAAAGTTGCGGCTATTGGAGCGGGAATGGACATCTTCCAGCCGAGCGGAAACATGGTAGTAGATATCGGCGGAGGAACAACAGATGTGGCTGTTCTTTCAATGGGTGATATTGTTACTTCTTCAAGCATTAAAATGGCTGGGGACAAGTTCGATAGTGAAATTCTTCAATATATCAAGAGAGAATATAAGCTCCTAATCGGGGAAAGAACGGCAGAAAACATTAAAATAAATATTGGGACTGTTTTCCCTGGAGCGCGTAAAGAAGAGATGGAAATCCGCGGCCGTGATATGGTATCAGGTCTTCCAAGAACTATTACGGTTCATTCAGAGGAAATAGAACAGGCGCTAAGAGAGTCTGTGACAGTAATTGTACAAGCTGCTAAGAGTGTGCTTGAAAGAACTCCGCCTGAGCTTTCTGCAGATATCATTGACAGAGGAGTTATTTTGACAGGAGGCGGCGCTCTACTACATGGTATTGACATGCTGCTTGCTGATGAATTAAAAGTTCCAGTCTTGATTGCAGAAAACCCAATGGATTGTGTGGCAATTGGAACTGGTATCATGCTGGACAATATCGACCGTTTACCAAAAAGGAAGCTTGGGTAACCGGCTTTTCCATTGAAAAATATAAAAAATCGGCTGCCCGAATGGGAGAGCCGGTTTTTTTGTTTACAGTTTATAAATAAATTTTTGTTTTGTATTAAATACCATTAGATATTTGTAAATAACATCCGATATAATAAAAGATGAGATTTACACACAACATATGACTTTTTTCACCAAATCACTACAGATACAATCATAACTTATTTTATAATATAAATAACTTCATAAAAGCCCTACCTTCTTATAGATTGGAGAAAATTATATGTTTAAAGGATTTTATACAGCAGCATCAGGCATGTTAGCACAGCAAAGAAGAACAGAAATGCTGACAAACAATATGGCAAACAGCAATACACCTGGATATAAAGCTGATCAATCGGCTGTCCGCACCTTTCCAGAGCTGCTTCAGCAAACTGTAGATACCTATACTCCGAGTGGGAAAACAACAAAATCAACAATTGGCTCCTTAGGGACTGGTGTGTATATGCAAGAAGCCATCCCTACATTCACACAAGGGGATATTACTCAAACGGACTTGAAAACGGACATCGCTTTAGTGAATATAAATGTTCCTGGAGATGAAAATAATACTGCAGGCTCTTTATTCTATAACATTCAAAACGCAAACGGTGAGACTAGATATTCCAGAAACGGAAACTTTACACTGGACGGCCAAGGTTATTTGACAACAGGAAGCGGCTTGTATGTTATGGATGAAAACAATGAGCGAATTCAGCTGCCTGACGATAACTTCTCTGTGTCTAATGAAGGTGTGCTGACAACAAGTGAAGGGCAAACATACCGTCTTGGGGTGAGCTATACAGCAAATCCTAAATCATTAGTAAAAGAAGGCGACGGCCTATACCGGGCTGAAGATGGACAGGCACTTGAAAATGCATATACAGCAAATGGTGTAACATTCCAGCTTAAACAGAACTTCTTGGAGAGTTCTAACGTAGATACATCCAGGACGATGACAGACATGCTGTCTGCATATCGTTCCTTTGAAGCAAACCAGAAAATTCTTCAAGCATATGACAAAAGCATGGATAAAGCCGCAAACGAAATAGGTAAAGTTTAAGGCAGACCACGTTAGGGGAAGCAACCCAGCTTAAGGGGGAGAATATTAGATGAACAGAACGATGCTTATCGCTACAAATACATTGACACAACTGCAAAAACAGATGGATACAATCAGTAATAATATGGCTAATGTTGATACGACTGGTTACAAAAAGAATAATGCTACATTCACTGATTTGCTTGTCCAACAGGTTAATAACCAAAAGGACCTTGTGCAGGAGGTTAACCGCCAGACTCCGAATGGCATTAGACAAGGAAACGGCGCAATGGTTGCCCAGACTCAGACAGTTATGGCACAGGGCACTTTAAAAACGACGAACCGCCCGTTGGATACGGCATTTACGTCAGAGGGCCAGCTTTACCGTGTGCTTGTCCAAAATGGACAAAACACTGAAGTTCAGTACACTAGAGACGGTGCTTTTTATTTGTCTCCGGTATCAGATACGGAAAACATGCTTGTGACAAAGCAGGGATATGCAGTCCTTGATGAAAATAACAATCCAATTATGCTCGATAAAAATGCAAGTCAATTTTCTTTGTCAAAAACAGGTACTCTATCTGCAACTCTGAACAATGGACAAACTCAGAACGTTAATCTAGGTGTAACAGCTGTTAATTATCCTCAATTCCTTGAGAAAAAGGGAGATAATCTATATGGGTTACCTGCCAATCTAGATGATTTGAACATGACGAGAGATCAAGTTCTGACAGATTTGGATGGAGCACTTCGAGGAGAGGTTTCTGTTCAGCAGAATGTTCTGGAACAATCCAATGTTGATATGAGCAAGGAAATGGTTAATCTAATGTCAACACAGCGCTCCTATCAGTTTCAGTCACGAGCTATCACTATTGCTGATCAGATGATGGGATTAGTAAATGAGATACGCTAAGAGGGAGATAAAATAATGTCAGTTAATACAAGCAGTCAAGAAGTCATGAAGACAAGGGACCAGATAAGAGAAGAGAAACAGGATAATAATGGGCAAGAGAAGTTTTCTTCTAAGATGTTTGGCAGAGTTCGGATGTTCCCGATTTGGCTACGTTTAATTTTAGTGATTGTATTAGCAGCTGTAAGCTTAACTATTGGTGCGGTTATTGGCTACAGTGTAATCGGTGACGGGAAAGCTGGAGATACGTTCAAAAAGTCGACATGGACACATATAATAGATCTCGTTGAGAAAGAATAAGGATATATAAATTATTTTTTAAAGGAAGGGATGATTTCCCTTCCTTTTTTATAAGATTATTTAGTACAATTATACATAACCACATATTAGTAGGAGGTCATAAAAATGTTAGATATAAATCAAATTAAAGAAATTATTCCCCATCGGTACCCGTTTTTGCTGGTTGACCGCATCTTAGAGGTTGAGGAAGGAAAGCGCGCAGTCGGAATTAAGAATGTATCTGCAAATGAAGAGTACTTTAATGGACATTTTCCAGAATATCCTGTAATGCCAGGTGTTCTTATTGTCGAAGCATTGGCTCAAGTCGGAGCTGTTGCAATGTTAATTAAAGAAGAAAATAAAGGGAGACTTGCTTTCTTTGCAGGAGTTGATAACTGCCGATTCAAAAAACAGGTTTCCCCTGGCGACCAGCTGCGCCTGGAAGTTGAAATGACAAGAGTACGCGGAAACTTTGGCAAAGGGAAATGTGTTGCTACTGTAGACGGCGAAATAGCTTGTGAAGCAGAAATTATGTTCGCGTTGGGTGATAAGAAAGAATAAGTTGCTAAATTTGCGGCCTTAAGCTTTAGGGCCGCAAAAACATCTGGTGTTTAATGCCTTTTGTTATATATTTATGGGAAAGTGAAATATCATGTAAGATGTCTTTTTTCTTGGACAAGATAATTATTGACCGTATGAAAGGTCTTTAAGAATCTTAAGGAAAAGGGGTATTCACATGAATAAATGGATGACGCTTTTAGGTGTTTCTGCATTGTCTGCAATGCTTCTAACTGGTTGCGGGAATAACAACGACAATGACCAAAGTCCGGCGCCGGAAGATGATACTACTGTAGAAGATACAACAGACAATAACATCATTCCAGACGGTGACATCAATAACGGGACAGACAATAATCGTCTCAACAATGATGACGGTCTAAACAACAAAAATGGCGACAATGACAACAATAATATAGACAATGGTGATGACGGCATTATTAACGGTAATGATAACAACAACAATGACCGTAACACGGACAACGATCTAGATGCCGCTGACGATGATAATGATCCTGGCGAAGACATGATCGAAGATCGAAAAGACCGAAATGATAAGGATGACAAAGATAACTAATCATTTAAGAGCAGTCTACATTCGTAGACTGCTTTTTTAATCCGTTTTCTTCTCCAGAAAGAGCTGCTGTTTGTTATGCATCAGCTCTTTAAACCTTTGAGACAGCACACTGCCTTCATAGCCGCTTTCAAGGAGATGATCGAGGAGCATCTCTGCATAATCTTTGCGGTTTCTCATTAAGCTCCCTTGCAGGAGTACACTGATTGTGTTCGTGAACTTGCTGACAGAATGGACAATGACTTCAAACGGTGCGGGGTCATTCTCCTTTTTGGAAATGACAGCATGTACTAGCAGCTTTTGTCCATTGTTTAGAGCATTTTCAAAAAAAGAATAATCGGAGTGAGCCATATATAATTCAATAAGCCAATTATGATGGTCATCCTCTTTATTGATAATTAACCCGTCTAAAATAGGTATTGCTGTTGCATTTCCTCCTCGCAGCAGCTGAATGGAGATAAGTTTGAATGTCTTCACTAGAAATGCCTCCCCCGATATCTTAGTTCCTTCTATTATTATAACGCAGAATAGCTCACGCACCAATCAACGAGAACATAGACTGTTTGACATATTTAAAAAAAGTTTCTCGACCTTTGCTATTATCTGAAGATTATTATCGTTATTACTATATTAATAAATTGTTTAGAATTTATACCGTAAAGTAGAGATGGAAAGGGATAAAAACTTGTCATTCTTTCGTACCTTTCCCATATATGTGTCGAATGGCGGAGAAATATGCGATGGAAAACAACTATTTTCCCAGTATAATTTCCTGGGGAAAAGGACTTTAGCATCTTATTGGTGGAAAGTAACTATGATACTTTTATAGGGTGTTGGTATATTCAGAAAATAAAGAATTATCAGGAGGGGAACCTTGATATGCGAAAAGGAAAGATTTTACTCTTTGCCGTCATGCTATTTATGTTATTTTCCAATAGCGTCTTAGCTGCTGGCATACCAAATAAGGTGGAAAGCACCAAGGGTAAGGACAATCAGCTTACTGTAAAAAAAATCAGCGGCAGTGATGTGAAGGAGAAATATAAAGACACAGATACTGTCCGAGTAGTAGTGGAAATGACAACAGAGCCAACTGTAGATTATGCACAAAAACAGGACAAGCAGGTAAAAGAGCTGTCCAAGACAACGAAAAAGAAGCTGAAGGAGGAAAAGCTTGCTGAGCAGAAGGAAGTTAAGGCAAAGGTAAAGCAGGAAAAAGTAAAGTTCACAGAAAGGGAGAGCTTTACTACAATCTTTAATGGTTTTAGTGGTGAAATGAAATATGGTGACATAAAAACCGTGGAAGAGCTTCCGGAAGTTGCGAAAGTACATATCGTAAACAAATATGAAAGACCTGATGAAGAAACAGAGATGGAATACAGCAAAGAACTTGTCCAAGCACAAGAAGCTTGGCGCGATTATGGTTATAAAGGTGAGGGGATGATTGTCGGGGTTATTGATACCGGTATTGATCCAAATCATAGGGATATGATTTTGTCAGAAGAGACAGAAGGTGAGCTGACAAAATCTGAGGTTGAGAAAGCTAAGACTGATACTGGCTTGCTAGGCAATTATTACACGGAGAAAGTTCCGTATGGCTACAATTATATGGATGAAAATAATATCATCCAAGATATTGCAGAAGGTGCAAGCATGCATGGTATGCATGTCGCCGGAACTGTCGGTGCAAATGGCGATGAAGAAAATGGCGGAATAAAGGGGATTGCTCCAGAAGCACAGGTCCTTGCACTTAAAGTTTTCGGAAATGACCCTAATATGCAGTCTACATGGGGAGACATCTATATTAAGGCAATCGATGATGCAATCATTCTTGGCGCGGATGTCATCAACATGAGCTTAGGTTCCACAGCTGGTTTCGTATCAGAGGATTCTCCGGAACAGCAGGCAGTCAGCAAGGCTGTTAACAATGGTATTCTTATGTCTATTTCAGCAGGAAACTCTGCCCACTTAGGAAACGGCTTTGCGAACCCGCTCAGTTCTAATCCTGATATTGGTGTTTCCGGATCACCAGGCTTGTCCTATGACAGTGTTCAAGTAGCTTCTGTAGAAAATACTTTCATGAAGCTGGATGGCTTAAATTATAAAATTGGCGAGGAGAATGGACAAGCGGCCTTCTTATCAGCAGGCAGTGTCCATCCGAATGATGTAGAGCAGAAGGATTTCGAGCTTTCTTATGCAGGGCTTGGAAAGCCAGAAAACTTTAACAGTGATGTTAAAGGAAAGTTTGCCCTTATCCAAAGGGGAGAAATAGGGTTTGTAGATAAAGCGATAAATGCTCAGAATGCTGGAGCTGCAGGAGTAATCATCTACAATAATACAGATGGATTTATCAGCATGGCAAGTGATCCAGCAATCAAAATTCCACAGCTGTTTCTTCAGAAAACAGATGGAGATAAATTAGCAGCTGTTTTACAGCAAAATGAAACGGTGACAGTTAATTTTGATGGCAGCCAAGTGACAGCGGCTAATCCAGAAGCCGGAAGGATGAGTGCCTTTACTTCATGGGGCTTAACACCTAATCTTGATTTCAAACCGGAAATTACAGCACCTGGCGGTCAGATTTATTCTACATTAGAAAACAACGAGTATGGCGTGATGAGCGGTACTTCCATGGCTGCACCACATGTGTCAGGCGGATCTGCTTTAGTTTTGGAAAGAGTGGACAGTGAGTTTGGAACAACAGGCTTTGAGCGAGTCAGAATTGCAAAGAACCTGCTGATGAATACAGCTGAACCAGTCAAAGATATAGGTACAGTAAATACTGGAGTTGAGTGGGATAATCCGTATTCTCCACGAAGACAGGGAGCGGGACTAATGCAGCTGCATTCTGCACTGCAATCACCAGTAATGGTAACGGAAAACAAAACAAAAGAAGCGAAGGTGTCACTGAAAGAAGTAGGCAATAAGTTTAACTTTACGTTAAATGTAGAGAACTTTAGTGATAAGGCGGTCAAATATGATGTAACAGCGAACCTGCAGACAGATTTTGCTGCATATGGTGAGCTTGGGTACAGTGCAGATGGGTTAGAGGCACAAGAAATATTGGATGCAAGTATATTGATTGACGGCAAAGAAGAAAAAACAATCAAAGTAGGAGCGAACAGCAGCAAAAAAATTAAAGTGACAGTTAATTTAAGCAATGCAAAAGTCGTGGAACCATCTTTAACAGGAGATTTTAAAACACCTGTCAACATTGATGAAGTGTTTGAAAATGGTTATTTTGCTGAAGGCTATGTGACATTTACAGATCCGACGGATTCGAATGCAGACTTGAATGTACCTTATGTAGGCTTCAAGGGGGATTGGAACAAGGCTCCTATCCTTGATGGAATGAAATATGATACAGAGTCCTTCTATGGTATGAGCGGAGCAGTAACTACAGACGGAGAAGATTTCTCTTATTTAGGATATGACCCTGTAAACGACAAGTTCACGAAGGAAGGAATTGCAATTTCTCCGAATGGAGATGGAACTCAGGATGATATTATTCCAGTGCTTTCATTCCTGCGCAATGCAAAAATCGCTGAATTCTCGATTGCAGATAAAAATGGGAAAGTAGTGCGCACCCTCCTTACAGAGGAAGAGGTGACAAAAGATTACTATGACCGAGGCAATGGGACATCATACAAGCTGGACAGCGCTTGGGCGTGGGATGGTAAAGTGAACAATAAACTGGCAGAAGGTCAATACTACTATCGTATCAGTGCTACTATTGATTATCCTGGTGCTAAGCCGCAGATCATTGATATTCCAGTGAAGGTCGATACGAAATCTCCTTCAATCAAAGCAGAACTGACAGAAAATAATAAAGTGGTTCAAATAGCAGCTTCAGATGATAAGAACGGCTCTGGAATCGCATATGTGGACATTTTGAAGGATGGAAAATCCATCTTAGAAAAACCATTAAGTGCGGAAGCTCAAAGCTATACATTGACAGAAGCATTAAGCACAGGTGAAGGCTTGACAGTTGTAGCTTATGATAAGGCAGGAAATACAGTGAAAACTGAGCTTACAGCAACTGACATGAAGAAGGATACAACGATCCCAGTTATTTCTTTAGATGACCCAGAAGCACTTGGAATTTTTAATACATTGGAAGTTCCATTCTCTGGCACAATTAAAGATGAATCAGCAATTAAGGAATTAACAATTGCAGGGAAGGAAATAGCAATAACCTTGAATCAAGAAACAGGAGAGTATGAATTCAGCCAAAGCTTGCCGTATAAGAGCGGTGTCCACTCTTTTGAAGTAAAAGCGGTAGATGCTGCAGATAATACGGCGGTCTTCAAAAGAACGATTATGGTTGATAATGAGAAGGCAGTCCTTCAATTAAGCGGATTACCAGTAAACCGTATCGTGAAAGCAAACAAGAAAAGTGTAACAGTTGATGTTACAGCAAAGGATAATTTTGATGAGCTGAAGATTTCACTAAACGGCAGCCAGTTGTATGCGCAGAAATTCAAAGAGCCGTACGCAATGAGAAGTGTAGAGAAAAAGCTAAAAAAGGTAGAGCTTGTGCTTGAACCAGGCTTAAATGAATTCACTTTTGAAGCCACAGATCTTGGCGGCAATCTAACATCTAAGACAATTTATTTCTACAAACTAGGCAAAACCGAGAAGCAGTCCAATAAAACAGTTGTACCAGCAGATAAGGAATAATGAAACAAACCCCGGAGAATTAAATTTCTCCGGGGTTGTTTTAGTTAAGGGATACAAGATCCTTCAAATCATCTGTTGAAAGCTCTGTCAGCCAATTTTCATTTTGGATGATTTGGTCATTCAACGTTTGTTTTTTCTCAAGCATAGCATCAATCTTTTCTTCTAATGTCCTTGTACAAATCATTTTATGAACATGTACAAATTTT
>JAPSHL010000332.1 GCA_031179905.1 Bacillus sp. (in: firmicutes)
TTTTCATTATGAAAAAATAGAGTAAACAGCTATTTTCGCTCTTTATTTTAATGATTTAATTAACTAAGTTATTTTCAAAACAATAAAATTAACAAAAGTATAAATAATTTACCCTTTGTTTACGAAGTATAAATCAATAGTTAATGTTTTTGTTAATTAAATTGTATAAATTTATTATTAAATTTATACAATAGTTATTGACAGCGTTTTCAGCTTATTGTATAAATAACATGTAAGGTATTTTCTTCTAAAAAGGGGGCTCTGATAAAAGTTTAATAGAGCAATTAATTTATCGATTACGTTTTTATATAGTTAATATCAAATACATAAGCAGAAAGAGAAAGGCAATATAGTGATGTGCTAAGAATGGTGACAGTCTCAAACATTCTCCTTAAAAAAGCACAAAACATTTACTGTGCCTTATCGGTACTGTTTGTCGGATGCATTCTTATTGCTATATGAACAAATCGATAAAATACGGCATAAAACATGGTTTGGCTATAGGGAGAATACAACACTGTTTTCCTGCTTTTTTTCTTTCTTTCTATTGCATCATGTGTTATATGGTGCAATTATGACCTGAGGGTCAGGAATATCCAACGGTCTTCTAGATTTAAACTTATTCTGGAGTATATACATGGCAGTACAAAAAATAATTGGGGGAGTACTGATTATGAAGAAACTGAATTTATTACTGGCAATCTTGTTGGTTTCAAGTATGTTTCTAGGTGCATGTTCAAGCAAAAGCAGTGGAAATAGTGATGAAAAAGAAATCACTTTTATGTTTAGAGGCGGCGAAGATGAAAAGAAAGCTTATACAGCAGCTATTAAAAAGTTTGAGGAGCAGCATGAGGGCGTTAAAGTAAAAATCATCAATACAGATGCTGACCAATATTCTACTAAACTATCTGCAGCTGTATCTGGCGGCAATGTGCCTGATGTGTTCTATCTTGACTCAGGAAGCATTGCAAACTATGTGGATAATGGAATTATCAGAGACATTACCGAAGATGTAGAAAAAGCAGATTTCGATTTGAACAGCTTATGGCAGTTTGGTGTCGACATCTACCGCTATGATGGAGAAACAGCTGGTAAAGGGGCACTTTACGGATTGCCGAAGGATGTTGGTCCTTTCGCTTTAGGATATAACAAAGATATGTTTGAAAAAGCGGGCATTCCAATTCCAGACAAAGATAAAGCGTATACATGGGATGAATTCCTGAAAGTGAGCCAGGAATTGACACAAGATACAGATGGTGACGGAGAAGTAGATCAATGGGCAAGCGGGTTTAACGCAACATGGACATTGCAGTCATTTGCATACAGCAATGGAGCTTCTTTCCTAAATGAGACAGGAGATAAAGTTACAGTAGATACTCCTGAATTTGCGAAATCCCTGCAATTCTTCTCTGATTTGTCAAACAAATATCATACTACACCAAACTCATCTCAAGCAGAAACACTTGACACTTACCAAAGGTGGATGAATGGCGAGCTTGCTTTCTTCCCAGTAGGCCCTTGGGATATGAGCACATACGCTAAGCTTGACTTTGAATACGACTTAATGCCATGGCCGTCAGGTGATGCTGGCAAGTCAGTCGCTTATGTTGGTTCATTAGGACTTGTTGTTTCTGAAATGACACAACATCCTGAATTGGCAACAGAACTTGCTATTTACTTATCAGCTGATGAAGAGGCACAGCAAACATTGCTTGATGCACAAGTTCAAATTCCAAACCTTGTAGATATGGCTGAGGAATGGGCTTCTGATACAGAATCAGTGCCAAACAACAAACAAGAGTTCCTTGATATCGTCCAAGATTACGGAGTACCTTATCCGACATTTGCGACTTACAATTCTCAATGGTTGGATGAGTTCTGGACAAATATTACACCAGTTGTTCAAGGCAAAAAGACAGCAGAGGAATACTTGAAAGAGATTCAACCGAAAATGCAAAAGCTTCTAGATGAAGCAAATGAACAAGCCAAAATGTCAAAATAATAGATTAATAGGCATCTGTGGCAAGTCACAGATGCCTATTGTTAAAAGGGGTGAAAAGCATGTCTGGCATAAATCCGGTTGTCGGCGCTAAAGATATAAAGCCGAAAAAACCAAAAAAACAAAAATCCAGCGCACTATATAAGCAGGAACATCGAGTTGCCTTTTTATTCGTACTCGCTCCTGTTATAGGTTTCCTACTATTTTCTGTATACCCGTTTGCCTACTCCATATACGCTTCTTTTACCGATTGGAATGGGTTAAATCGCATGAATTTCATAGGATTAGATAACTTTGTCCAACTGTTCCAAGATCCGTACTTCTACCAAACGCTCTATAATACGGTCTTTTATATGATTGGTATACCGATTGGCCTTGGTTTAGCGTTGCTGTTGGCAATTGCATTAAACAGAGGCTTGCGCGGGACTACTTTCTTTAGAACAGTTTACTACATACCCGTTATATCTTCCCTTGCAGCAATTTCCATCATGTGGGCATGGGCTTACAATGGGGATTTCGGGTTAGTTAACCAAGTGTTGGAGATTTTCGGAGTTCAAGGTCCGAACTGGCTTGAAAATAAGTCAACTGTTAAGCCGGCGATTATTTTAATGGCTGTATGGAAAGGTTTAGGTTACTCTATGCTGTTGTATTTGGCTGCTATTCAAAGTGTTTCCAAATCATTCTATGAAGCAGCAGATTTGGATGGAGCTAACTCATTCCAAAAATTCTTGAACATTACATGGCCGATGGTGAAGCCAGTAACATTTTTCTTGGTTATAACAAACATAATTGGCGGTTTCCAAATTTTCACCGAAATCAATATTATGACACCAACTGGTGGTCCTGAATATAGCGCTGCTTCTATCGTTTGGTATGTATGGCAAAAAGCCTTTAAGTATTACCAAATGGGTTACGGTTCAGCAATGTCACTAATCTTGTTCATCTTTATTTTTATTGTGACAGTCATTCAGTTCTACTTAAACAGAAAATCAGATTATAGCTTGGATTAGGAGGTGTATTAGTGAATGAAAAAGCAAAAGAGAATTACTGACATAATCGTTTATATAATCCTGTCGCTTGGTTCTATCTTAATGATTGCTCCCTTGCTATGGATGATTTCTACTTCCTTAAAGGATAAAACAGGTGTGTTTGCTTTACCGCCGCAGTGGATACCAGATCCATTCCAGATTGAAGCTTATACAAAGCTGTTTCAACTGGACACTTTAGGATATGGGATAAAAAATACCATTATTGTTTCCTTGTCTGTAACAATAGTTGGAACAATTACTTCGAGTATGGCTGCATTTGCATTTGCAA
>JAPSHL010000333.1 GCA_031179905.1 Bacillus sp. (in: firmicutes)
TCCTGACAGAATTAAAGCAGGCTGCCTCTATGTACTTGAACTTGGCAGCAGCCAGGAGGGGCATGTCTACCTAGAAGCTGAATATGTGCTGAACAGGGTGAAGGATCTCTTAGAGGAAAACAAACAGGAGCAAGTGGATTTTCCGGCAATTGCAGACCAGATTGTTCTGCTGGAGGAAGAAAAGAAAATCATCGTCGAGGATAAGAAGATTTTCCTGCCTTCCCTTTATTACTCGGAAAAAGGCGTTGTTCGTCATATTAAAAGAATTATGGAACAAAAGGAGTATGAAAACCAGTTCCCAGAATCCGAATTTTTACTTGCCCTCGGCAATTTAGAAGACAGGCTTGGCGTTCAATATGCTCCCTCGCAAAGGGAAGCAATTCAAACGGCGCTAATGTCACCAATGCTGATGCTGACAGGGGGACCAGGAACAGGAAAAACCACAGTCATCAAGGGTATTGTGGAACTTTATGGTGAGCTGCATGGCTGCAGCCTTGATCCAAAGGATTATAAGAAGGAAGAACCTTTTCCCTTTATTTTAGCAGCACCGACAGGAAGAGCTGCCAAAAGAATGGCAGAATCGACTGGACTTCCTGCTGTCACCATACATCGTCTTTTAGGTTGGAATGGCAGCGGCGGTTTTGATAAAGATGAGGAGAACCCACTAGAAGGAAAAATCATCATTGTTGATGAAACATCGATGGTAGACATTTGGCTTGCTTTTCAGCTGTTTAAAGCATTGCCTTCGAATATTCAAGTCATATTTGTCGGAGATGAGGATCAGCTCCCGTCCGTAGGTCCGGGTCAGGTGCTGAAAGACCTGCTGGCATCAACTTGCATTCCGACAGTCCGACTGTCCGATATTTATAGACAAAGTGAAGGATCTTCAATCATTGAACTTGCTCATGAAATTAAAGGAGGCAGACTGCCAGCTAATTTGACTCAACAGCAGACCGACAGATCCTTTATTAAATGCTCGTCAGGGCAAATAGCGCAGGCAATTGAGAAGGTGGTTCTCAATGCTAAGAAAAAAGGCTATGCTACGATGGATATTCAAGTTTTGGCTCCGATGTACAGAGGCCCTGCGGGAATTGACAGGCTCAATGTCATTTTGCAGGAAATTTTGAACCCCAATCCAGACGGAACCCGTAAGGAATTGAAATTCGGTGACGTTAAATTTCGCATTGGCGACAAGGTGCTGCAACTCGTTAACCAGCCAGAAAACAATGTGTACAATGGGGACATGGGAGAAATCGTATCTATTTTCTATGCGAAAGAGAATACAGAAAAGCAAGATATGGTTATCGTCTCATTTGATGGGATAGAAGCCACATACACAAGACAGGACTTAAACCAGATTACCCATGCTTATTGCTGTTCGGTTCATAAGTCGCAAGGAAGTGAATTTCCGATTGTCATTATGCCCATTGTAAAAAGCTACTATAGAATGCTGCGAAGAAACTTAATTTATACAGGCATTACTAGAAGTAAACAATTTTTGATTCTGCTTGGTGAAGTGGATGCGATGGAGATAGGGGTAGGTCGAAATGATGAGTTGAACCGCCAGACTTCCTTGCAGGAAAAGCTGAAACAAGTATTTGCACAAGCTGATGACGTCATCGAAATCGAGGCAGATGAGAATAGCTCCATTTTCTACAGTGAACGGATAATGGAAATAGACCCGCTGATCGGAATGGAGAATGTGACCCCATATGATTACATGCCAGAACAAGTAGCTGACACTAACGAATAGTGGAAATGATTGTAACACATCGTTTGTTAATAAAGAAGCATGCTAAAGATGTCATTCTAAGACAGGAATGGCATCTATTTTTTGAAAAAACATCTTCTTAAATATGCCGACTCCTATATTTTATTTTTGAGATGTTTATTTATTGGATTATTTGGACAGAATGGAAACACCAGTGACACAACCTTTATTGTAAATCAAGGTATGTTGTCTATAAACTCATTGTCAGAGGTGTTTTCAGATGTTAGTCTGTCCAAATTGCCAGAGCAAAGATATCGGGAAAATTGGAATCAGCCAGTATTATTGCTGGAACTGCTTTATTGAACTGTCGCTAGTGAAAGGTATTATCCATACACATCAAGTGGAAGAGGACGGAAGTCTTAGTTCTTTGGATGACCTGTTCGAGGAAGACAATCGCAGATACAGCTAAATAATTAAAGAAGAAGAAGGAGGCGTACAGCGCCTCCTTTATTTGTATAAATTACCTCTTTTTCACACACATTATGGGTGGGAGGAGTGTTGAATGGAAATAAGGGTCAAGTGGTATTATCGCTTAGCATTTACACTATTGCTGTTTATCGTAGTATTTATCTTTTTTAAACTATCTCCGATTTGGACTCCAATTTTACAGCTGTTGATGAAGGTGATTTTTCCTTTTGTCCTTGGTGCGTTTATTACCTATTTACTTCATCCAATTGTTGAAAAAATCCATGAAAAGGGCCTGCATCGTGGTCTTGCTGTGGCGTTTATATATATCCTTTTTTTTGGCGGAGTCGGCTATGGGCTTTATAAGTGCATTCCGATTTTTATGGGGCAAATGAGAGAGCTGACAGAAAGTGCTCCTGATCTTGCAAACCAGTACAGAAGCTGGATTGACTATATTCAAGAGAGAACAAGGGCGTGGCCGGATAATTTGCAAACAAAGGTAGATAAAGGCATTGAATCTTTTGAAGTAAGAATGGACGGATTGTTGACAAAGCTTATTAAAGGTGTCATGGGTTTTGTTAATTCATTCGTTATTGTAATGTTAATACCATTTATTTCTTTTTACATGTTAAAGGATATTGAGGCGGTAAAAAGAGCCGCATGGCTTTTGACTCCTAACAAATGGCGCGATAGCAGTGCACTGTTTCTAAGGGATGTAAATCAGTCATTGGGAAGCTATATAAGAGGGCAGCTGCTGGTTTGTTTTATCATCGGCACCATTTCATCGGTTTCTTTTTACTTTTTTGGCTTAAAGTACCCACTAGTTCTAGGGATAGTTATCGGTATCACGAATGTTATTCCTTACTTTGGGCCGATAATTGGAGCGGTTCCAGCAGTTGTTATAGCGAGTACAATGTCTGTTAAAATGATTCTCATAGTTGTCGTCATCATCGTCGTATTACAGTTTTTAGAGGGCAATATTCTTTCGCCTTTTATTGTCGGAAAAAGTTTGCATATGCATCCTCTTTTCATCATGTTTGCTCTGCTCCTCGGCGGAGAGGTAGGCGGAATTATCGGCATGGTGATTGCTGTTCCTGTACTTTCCATTTTGAAAGTAGCAATCATTCATTTGCGTTTT
>JAPSHL010000004.1 GCA_031179905.1 Bacillus sp. (in: firmicutes)
CCAGTTTTATTAATAAACGTATGCAGAACCGATAATAATCAAAAGAATAAATAATACAACAAGCAATGCGAAACCTCCGCCAAATTCAAAACCTGCTTCTCCCATTTGTGAGCACCTCCACTTTTTAGAACATAATGTATCCTATGCCTTAGGTTGAGATTTGTTTTTTAAATAGGCTTATCTCTATATAAAATATACAGCAGCCCACGTAAGACTGCTGTACACCACAGAGTATTCACTTTTCTTCTTTTTTTATTTTTACATGATCTGGTCGCTCAGGGTAGGAAGCTTTTCCTGCATCCGGCCCAGTAAGTGTGTTTCTTTTATCAAGAACTCTTCCCGAAAATTCCACTGGATCTCTTCTGTCCAATTATACCACCTCCTCTTAATAGAATGGTCAATGAGAGAAAGGTAATGCATATACAGTTTGAAAAAAGCTTGAAAAAAATGACGGATAAAAGAGGGAAATGAAATTCTCTGTCGAAATGTAGAAATAACCAAAAAGAAAGGATGTGTATTCTTTATTGATTTCTATTGAAGCTTTAGCGAACCGTATTATTCGGGAAGCTGTTGAAGCAAATGCCACTGATATCCACATTGTTCCAAAACAGAAAGAATCCCAATTGCATTTTCGTATCTCCCACTCTTTACACCCCAGAATGACACTTCCCGCGAGTCGATGTGACAGGCTCATTTCTCACTTTAAATTTACCGCCTCCATGGATATTGGTGAAAGGCGGCGACCGCAAAACGGCTCCATTAATACAAGCGCAAACGGGCAGAACATCAGTCTCCGACTTTCTACTTTGCCGGCAAGCCCACACGAAAGCCTCGTAATCCGTCTGCTGCCAGACAGTAACAGTATTCCAATCTCTCAAATCTCGCTATTTCCAAATACTTCTAAAAAACTTCTGTCTCTTCTTAAACATGCCCATGGGCTTGTTATTTTCACAGGACCAACAGGTTGTGGCAAAACAACGACCCTATACACCCTTCTAAGCAGCAGTGCCCATCTCTATAAGCGAAAAATTATCAGCCTCGAGGACCCGATTGAAAAGCCCCAGGACAACGTACTGCAAGTGCAAGTAAATGAAAAAGCAGGCATCACGTATTCGACTGGGCTTAAGGCAATTTTACGCCATGATCCTGATGTAATTATGGTTGGGGAGATAAGGGATGCAGAAACGGCCAGAATTGCAGTCAGAGCATCGTTGACGGGACATTTAGTGCTTGCGACGATGCATACAAGGGATGCTAAAGGGGCAATTTATAGACTTATGGAATTCGGCATCAGCAAAGTAGAGGTGCAGCAAACTTTGATTGCTGTTACAGCTCAAAGGCTTGTCGAGCTTGTTTGTCCATTTTGCGGACCTGTTTGTCTTCCTTTTTGTTTCCAACTTCACAATCGCATTAACAGGGCAAGCGTTTTTGAAATAATGACAGGTAAGACCATTCAATCCATTCTTGCAGCAACTTTTGCTGAAACCTTTAATCCTCGACCTGATTTAAGGGAAGCTATTATTAAGGGGGTTGCCTTAGGGTTTGTAAAGGAGACAGAGTATGATCGCTGGATTTATGAAGATTAAGAAGGACTGCTGGAGCATAAAGGAACAATCGGTGTTTCTGAAAGTTATCGGCGAGCTGCTGACACAAGGATATTCTCTTGCCGAAGGGGTTCGCTCGAGTATTTACTATTTGCCTGGCAACAAAAAAGAAGATATTATGTCTGTTCTCGGGTCTTTAAAAGGCGGGAACTCCTTTTGTGATAACCTGATTAGACTTAAATTCAACCAGCAGACAGTCAGTTATGTTTATTTCGCAGAAAAACATGGAGGCTTTGCAAAGGCGTTTAAAGATGCGAGCACCATTATGGAAAACCGCTTGCGAACACTTCAACAATTGCAGAAAATCTTCTATTACCCTCTATTCCTCATTGTTTTTACCCTGATTTTATTTTATTTTGTCCATCAAGTGCTGCTGCCCCAGTTTTCTTCTCTTTTTTTATCAATGAATCTCGAAATAAATTTGTTTATGGCATTAATTATCGGAGCCGGAAAGGCGTTGCCTATTATAACCGTATCGGCAGTTTGCTCTGTATTATCTCTAGCGTTTTATTACTTCGGATTCTTCCGAAATAAGGATGCACTCGAAAAGCTTCGGCTCTTTGCGGCAATTCCAATCATCGGTAGGTTTTTTTCCCTTTATTACACACATGTCTTTTCCCTGCAGCTTGGCCACTTGCTACAAGGCGGCTTTTCCATCTACGAATCACTGATATTTTTCCGAGATAACACTCAGCATGCTTATTTTTCCTTGGCGGGAGAGAGGGTCATTGAACAATTGAAAAAAGGAGAGAGGATGGAGCAGGCATTTGTTTGCCTCACCTTTATGGAGAGAGAGTTTTGCCGGATTTTACAACACGGACAAGAGAACGGCAAACTCGACCGCGAACTGCTATTTCTCAGTCATTTCTGTATGGACAGCCTCCAGGACAATGTTACTAGTCTCTTAAAGAAAATGCAGCCAATCATCTATGCTTTTATTGGCATCTTGGTCATTTCCATTTATCTTGCTGTACTGCTGCCGATGTTTCAGTTATTGAATGGGTTATGAAAGGAGAAATAATGAATAACGAAAATGGTTTTACATTAATTGAAATGATGATTGTCCTTTTAATCATCTCCATATTATTGATGATAACATTGCCTAATATTACTAGACATAATTCGAAAATTAACTCAACAGGCTGTGAGGCATTTGTCAAAATGGTTGAAGCGGAGGTACAGGCCTTCTATATGGACAAAAACAGTTATCCTCAAAACATCAGTGACTTGGTGGATGAAGGATATCTAAAAGAAGGACAGACGACTTGTCCTAATGGCAAGGAACTCTCCATTCAAAATGGTTCGGTAGAAGTGAAGTGATGAATATAAAATCGGAATGTGGTTTCACTTTGTTGGAAATGCTTGCTGCACTTTCTATTGTGCTAGTCCTCCTTGCTGTTACTCCATTTTTATTAAAGCCCCAATCGGAATTACTTCATAAAAGGGCCTTCTTTACTCAGTTGCAGACAGACTTTTTCTACGCGCAAAACTATGCATTAGCCCATCAGAAAACGATCTATGTCCAATTTAGCCCGGCAGAGAAAAGATACTATTTTCGCGGGGACTTGAAAACAGGGATGATTGTGGACAGATCTTATCATGAAAGCATTAAGATAAATGAGGATGCAGTTCCGATTAATTTTACGATAACCCCAAGCGGGAATGTTTCTAAATTTGCATCGTACCGGATAAGCATTGGCGAGAAAAAATATCTTTTCACCATACAAATTGGAAGAGGGAGGTTTTATGTTAAAGAACAATAAGGGATTTTTGCTTCCGGAGTACTTTCTTGCAATGGGAACATGGCTGCTCATTGCCTTCTTTTTTATCCCAGCATATATCCATTTGCTACACCAAATGAAAGCGGTGGAACAGGATTTGGAAGCACACCGGCTCTTATATGAAAGGTTGTTGAAATGGAAGGTTGAGGAGTCTGTTGACCAAAATAATCCGTTCATCAATAAAAAAGGAATAATTTACATGATCACTTGGAAGGAAGGGAAGGAGGCATGTATTGAATATGAGGATATCTACAAGAAAACACAGAAAGTATGCGAAGAAATCTAAAAGAGAGGCAGGCTTCATTCTAACAGAAATGCTTGTTGCTTTGTCATTGTTTTTAGTTTTTTGTGCTTTTTTTCCCCTCGCCCTAAAAATAACTACAGAAGGAAGAATCATTTCCAACAGTCTCCGCAGTCTCGAATGGGATGTTTTTTTGCATCAGCTAAAAAAAGAGGTGCATATGGCAAAGTCTGTTCGCGTAACCGATCAGAAGCTTAATCTAACAATAGATGAAGAAAATATTCAGTATGAGCTATATGGGAATAAAATTAGAAGAAGGGTTAATGGGACAGGGCATGAAGTTTGCCTGCAGGAGGTAGACATAGTAAAGTTTGAAGCAATCCAAAATGGAGTGAAAATAGCTGTGACAGACAGCTTGCAGAATAAAAGAAATGCTGCTGTATACTCTTATCTGCTTCTGACAGGGGCGAGTCCGCCATGATCAAGGGGCAGAAAGGCTTTATCTATCCGATCACCTTATCAATTTACCTTCTTGTTATCAGTTTCTTTTTAGTAATAACAGGTATTTTCATCAATGAGAAAAAAACTTTCAAAGACTCAAAGCTGCTTCTAACTCAAGAATATTATTTCATGAGCTCAATAAAGGAATTGGAGGGAGAGCTGCAATCAGGTAAATACAATTTATCTGGAGAGTACCGTTACCGAAAAGGAGAGGTTACTTATTCAATAGAACGAATATCGGACATTTTATCAAAGGTGGAATATCGTCTATATGCAGACCAAGAAGCTCCCATTATTGCCTACAGCTATTTTGACATGGAGGAAAATCGGATGACAAAATGGGTAGAGGCTAAGTGAAGACGTATAATGAAAAGAAAGTTTGGCTAAAATTATGTGTAAAAAGATATATAGGTGAGTTATGAAAACAAATGACTATGTAAAATATTTAACACAAACATTTGTACAGTACATGAATCAGCCGAAAGAGGAACGTAAAAAAATGAAAGAGGAAAGAAAGGAAAATAAAGAGCCTTTCATGCTGAGATGGTTCGGAATTCTTCCATATGCATTCGCTTATTTCTTTAAGAGAAAATACTAATATCATAAAGGATGAATCGCTGTAAATGATTCATCCTTTTTCTATTTATACAGCATCAGATGCTAAATAAAACAGGCCGCCGTTAATGATAGAAACATTGATTTTTGGCTCATATTGTTCTTTTAATGCCAGTTTTTCTGTTTCCAGGCTCTCCATCCGGTCATCTTCTGCATCTTCATAAAAATGCTCCAGCAGCTTTAAATCTTTAGACCATCTTTCTTTAGCTTCCTCTGCCCATTGATGGTCTTCCTGAAGCAGTGTTTGTCTAATTGTGTTCTCGATTCGAATCATTCCGCTTTTTGGCATTATTAATGGTGAAAGGGTGAAGGCGTAGTCTGGTATTTTGGCAGAAAGACTAAGTTTGTTAATGTTCTGATGGAAATTATCGACAAGCTGGCCGTTGATTAGCTGTAGCCCAATTGACCGGAAAATATCTCTTTTTCGATCACATTGATAAGAAATTTTCACATTCATGGAAAGCCAAGGCCTTAGTGGAGTATGCCTATTCACTTGTCCAGGAATATTCTCATATAGACGAATATAACCCGACAGCCTTTTTGCGCAGGAAAACAGCTGATGCAATCTTGGTGCGCCAAAATGAATCAACTCACCCTTAAGGTCACTCGGTGCTTTATTAGGATCAGTAATTAATGTAAGTCTTGCAGGGTTAGGAATACCGCCAGTTTTTTCTACATAATGCCAATAAAAAGGGCGGTTCATCAGCTCCTTATCTAAATCGATGGTCAATTGTACAATCATATAGCCTTCATTCGCTTCAATCAATTCACAATCATTTGCTTGAAAAAACTGTTTAAGAAATTGATGAATTTCCTGCTGCTTCATATCTGTCACCATCCTTTAAGTTTTGTGCAAATTCTATCATACTAGTGAGGTTGTCCATCTTGATTCTCATTTCACCCTCTGAGTTAGAATTGGTAAAAATATCATCCATATATTCATCCATATTACCGAAATCTAGTTTTGTGAGAATATCGTCCAAATCTCCGATTACTTTTTCAAATAAATGAATTTTTTCATACAGTAATTTTAGAATATGATCTTCGACTGTATCTCTGATAGCGAAGTTGTAGATCATTACATCCTTTTTCTGACCAAGTCTATGAATCCGTCCAATCCGCTGTTCAAGCCGCATAGGATTCCAAGGAAGATCGAAGTTAATGATATGGTTGCAAAATTGCAAGTTTATCCCCTCTCCGCCTGCTTCTGTGGCGATTAACACTTGGGCATGGTTTTGGAACAAGTCGCGCATCCAGTCCTTTTTCCCTCTTTTAAAGCCGCCTCTAAAAGGTACGGAGGTGATGCCATGCTGTTTTAAATACCATTGAAGATATAACTGAGTTGCCCTATATTCTGTAAAGATAATAACCTTATCATCAGCTTTTTTAATAAGCTCGAGTGCTTTTTCCGCCTTGGAGTTTTTGGTAATTGCCATTATTTTGCTCCCGAGCATCTGGATTTTATCTTGAAACTCCTGAGTAGGATTTTCAGTTTTTTTCATCATGTTTTGCAAAGTATAATACACTGCTTCTCTGCTGCTGCAGGCTTCTCTCTGCAAGGTAATCATGGAGAATGGGCTTCTTGCGCCCCCTCCATCATTTTCCGCCTCATAGCCTTTTAGAGATTCAATTGTGTTATAAAGTTCTCTTTCTTCCTCTGTAAAATCAATCGTAACGGCTTCAACAACCCGTTTTGTCCACTCAATTCCTGTATCGCTCCTGCGATTTCGAATCATTACTTTATTAACAAGTTCTTTTAAATGCTCATCATCATTGACAGAGCGTGAATCCTTTTTGTATTTCTCATAAAAGGCAGCTTCACTTCCTAAATGTCCAGGCTTTAATAAGGAAACAAGATTGAAAATCTCACTCACCCTGTTTTGAATAGGGGTTGCTGTCAGCAACAAACAGAATTTCTTTTTAAGATTTTGCACAAATTCATAGTTTTTTGTCTTATTATTTTTAAGTTTGTGTGCCTCATCTATTATGACAAGATCATAGTCTAAATTATTAATGATACTTCTATGTGGTTCTCTTTTTGCTGTATCAATGGAAGAAACAACAATATCACATTGCTCCCAAACATAGCTTTTCTTTTGCGATACTGCTGGGATGAAAAACTTGCTGTTTAACTCAATTGCCCATTGTGTGACAAGCGAAGCAGGAACAAGTATCAGCACTTTTTTTACTAAGCCCCGAATCATATATTCCTTTAAGATAAGGCCTGCTTCAATTGTTTTTCCTAACCCCACCTCGTCAGCTAGTATAGCTTTCCCATTCATATCCTCAATTACTTTTTTTGCAACCTCGAGTTGATGGGGCAATGGGGTCAAATCAGACAGATGCTTTGGTGCCTGTAAGCCTTCGAATTCAGGAATGATTGAGTGCTGTTCCACTTCCAAAGCCAATTGGTACAGCTCCCAATTGGCCCAAGGACCATCATCATTCATTCGTTTCAGCAATTCTTCATTCCAAGTTTGATCAAAGTTGATTTGAATTGTCATATGCTGCCATCCTTTCTGTTATTTCCGGATATTTATAAACAAGTTGAATTATCAAAAAATATTTAAAAATCATAAAAAAAGTTATTGCCTTGATATGTTTACAAATGTTAGGATGAAGGTGTAAAAAGTTTTCAGATTTGTCGTATTTTTTGTTTTTTTATCAGCAAAACATGAACGAATATAGCAGTTATGTATAAAAATAATCGTCTTTATTCAAAAGAACGACTTTTAGAATTTTTCATAGTTATATATTAGTATGGCCATTACGTAGTAATATATCCATTTAACTATATGCATAGCTAAAGAAACAAGGATCAGCTAAAAGTATAGATGTTTTATAATATGAATTTTATATATACATAGCGGATGATAAATAGGGGAGAGACTACATTTTGTAGCGCCGAAGGAGCAAGCAAATCCTTGTGAATCTCTCAGGCAAAAGAACTCTATTTTGACGCAGCTCTGGAGAGTGCTGAGATTTCGGTATACTGAAATCACAAAAAGTATTATACTTTTTAAACAGCCACCAAAGGGGACACCCGAATTATTCGGCAAACTTTCAGGTGCAAGGACAGAGACCTTTCTTTATCCAAGGGATATTAGGGGAGGTTCTGTCCTTTTTTGTGATCTTTTTTACAGAACTCCCTGACATGGATAAACGGCAATATGTGAAATCCGGTTATAGCGGATCAAATATGCATCATCAAGATAAATATTGGAATGGGGATGAGAGGATGAACGAATTAAAACGGACCCCTTTGTATGAACTGTACAAGGAGTATGGAGGCAAAACAATTGATTTCGGCGGATGGGATTTGCCTGTCCAATTTTCCAGTATTAAAGAAGAGCATGAAGCAGTCCGCACGAAAGCTGGTTTATTTGATGTTTCTCATATGGGTGAGATTGAAGTCAAAGGTATAAACAGCCTCGACTTCCTTCAAAAAATGCTGACAAACGATGTATCTAAAATACAAGTCGGCAAAGCGCAATATTCAGCGATGTGTTATGAAAACGGCGGAACAGTCGATGATCTCCTCACATATAAACTTGGGGAAAATCATTATTTGCTTGTCGTTAATGCCTCCAATATTGACAAAGACTTTGCGTGGCTCGCAAGCCATGTGGAGGGAGAAGTAGAGCTGTCAAACCTTTCAAGTGATTATGCTCAATTGGCTCTCCAAGGTCCGTTGGCAGAGGAGACACTCAAGAAAATTAGCAGTGATAAAATTGCCGAACTCGGCTACTTCCAATTTCAGCAAACAGCTGTAAGTGGCAAGGAGGTTCTCGTGTCGAGAACAGGGTATACAGGCGAGGATGGTTTTGAAATTTATTGCAGCAAAGATGATGCTGCATATTTGTGGCAAGAGATATTAGATGCAGGTAAAGAATCCGGCGTTGTTCCATGTGGTTTAGGCGCAAGAGATACACTTCGCTTTGAAGCGACACTAGCTTTATACGGCCAAGAACTTTCAAAGGACATCTCTCCTTTAGAGGCAGGAATTGGCTTCGCTGTTAAGCTGAATAAAGACGCTGACTTTATCGGAAAAGCAGCCTTGAAAGAACAAAAAGAGTCAGGCCTGCTAAGAAAGCTTGTCGGAATAGAGATGATAGACAGAGGGATTCCGAGACATGGTTATAAAGTATATGCAAATGGTACTGTTATTGGGGAAGTAACAACGGGTACGCAGTCGCCGACATTGAAGAAAAACATCGGCCTAGCGTTGATTTCGAGCGTCTATACAGAAATCGGCAAGGAAGTGGAAGTGGAAATAAGAGGGAAGCTTGTAAAAGCAAAAGTAACGGCTACTCCATTTTATAAAAAGAACAAGTGACTATGACAGGAGGAAATATGATGAAACACCGCTATTTGCCAATGACTGAAGAAGACAGAATTGCCATGCTTAAAGCAATTGGGGCAGATTCTGTAGATGAGCTGTTTTCTGATATCCCTGAAAGTGTACGTTTTAAAGGGGAATATAATATTAAAAAAGCGAAAAGCGAATCTGCACTTTTAAAAGAACTAAGCAAGCTAGCTTCTTTAAATGCAGACAGCAAGTCTAATGTCTCCTTTTTAGGTGCAGGAGTTTACGATCATTATGCTCCTGTTATTGTCGATCATGTTATTTCTAGATCAGAATTTTACACAGCTTATACACCGTATCAGCCGGAAATATCCCAAGGAGAATTACAGGCGATTTTTGAATTTCAGACAATGATCTGTGAATTAACAGGCATGGATGTTGCCAACTCCTCTATGTATGATGGTGCTACATCACTAGCTGAGGCAGGAATGCTCAGCGCAGGGGCTACAAAAAGAAAAAAAATCCTCCTTTCAAGCTGTGTCCATCCTGAGGCGAAAGAAGTAGTTAAAACGTATGCAAAGGGCCAATATATCGAAGTGATTGAAGTGCCGCATAAGGATGGAATTACGGATGTGGAAGTGCTAAAAACACATATGGGTGATGATATTGCAGCTGTTATGGTCCAATACCCTAACTTCTTTGGCAGAATTGAACCATTGAAAGAGCTGGAAGAAATCATTCATGCAAATAAAGCGATGTTTGTCGTCTCAAGTAATCCTCTTGCATTAGGTGCATTGACACCGCCTGGAGAGTTTAATGCTGACATTGTCGTTGGAGATGCTCAGCCTTTTGGAATACCGCAAGCATTCGGCGGACCGCACTGTGGATATTTTGCTGTAACTACTAAATTGATGAGAAAGGTGCCGGGAAGACTTGTAGGGCAAACCGTTGATGAAAACGGAGCAGTTGGTTTTGTTTTGACGCTTCAGGCAAGGGAGCAGCATATTCGCCGTGATAAAGCGACATCCAATATATGCTCGAACCAGGCGCTGAATGCATTAGCTGCTTCTGTGGCAATGACAGCACTCGGTAAACAAGGCGTTAAAGAGATGGCATTTGCGAATATCCAAAAAGCTCATTACGCAAAGTTGAAATTCAAAGCAGCCGGCTTTGAGATTCGCTTTGAAGGCCCTTCTTTTAATGAATTTGTAGTAGATTGCAAGTCTCCTGTTGCTTCTATTAACAGGGTATTGCTGAAAAAAGGTATAATCGGCGGCTATGACCTCGGCAGGGATTATGAGGGAATGGATCACTGTATGCTGATCGCTGTAACAGAACTGCGCACGAAAGAAGAAATAGACGAATTTGTAAATGAATTGGAGGATTATCATGGATAAACATCAACCCCTCATTTTTGAAAACAGCACAACTGGGCGAATCGGTTACAGTCTGCCAGAAATGGATATCTCAGAACTTGATGTGAGCGAGCTAATTCCGGCAGATTATATCCGTTCGGCACCTCCTGAACTTCCAGAAGTATCAGAGTTGGATATTATGCGCCATTACACAGCTCTTTCTAAAAGAAATCATGGGCTTGATTCCGGTTTTTATCCACTCGGTTCATGCACGATGAAATACAATCCAAAAATCAATGAAAATGTTGCGAGATTCAGCGGTTTTGCTCACATTCATCCATTGCAGGACGAAAGTTCTGTCCAAGGGGCTTTGGAGCTGATGTATGACCTTCAACAGCATTTAATGGAGATTACAGGCATGGATGAAGTGACCCTTCAGCCTGCGGCAGGAGCACATGGAGAATGGACGGGATTAATGATGATTCGTGCCTACCATGAAGCCAATGGGGATGAAAAGCGTACAAAGGTAATTGTCCCTGATTCAGCTCATGGAACAAACCCTGCATCTGCAACAGTAGCAGGGTTGGAGACAATTACAGTGAAATCCGATGAAAACGGCCTTGTTGATTTAGAAGATTTGCGCAGAGTTGTTGGTCAAGATACAGCAGCACTGATGCTGACGAATCCGAATACACTAGGGCTTTTTGAAGAAAACATTCTCGAAATGGCTCAAATTGTCCACGAAGCGGGTGGTAAATTATACTACGACGGAGCGAATTTGAATGCTGTCCTTTCTAAAGCAAGGCCTGGCGATATGGGATTTGATGTTGTCCATTTAAATCTTCACAAAACATTTACAGGGCCACATGGGGGCGGCGGACCAGGTTCAGGACCAGTTGGAGTGAAATCAGACCTGATTCCATTTCTTCCTAAGCCAGTTATCCAAAAGGTTGGAGATGAATATGTATTTGACTATGACCGTCCATTATCTATCGGAAGGGTCAAACCTTTCTATGGCAATTTTGGAATCAATGTTCGTGCATACACATACATCCGCTCAATGGGGCCAGACGGTTTGAAGGCAGTTACGGAAAATGCTGTTCTCAATGCAAACTATATGATGAGAAGGTTAGCAAAGTTTTATGATCTGCCATTTGACAGACACTGTAAGCATGAGTTTGTATTAAGCGGCAGACGCCAAAAGAAACTCGGTGTTCGTACATTGGATATTGCGAAGAGACTGCTTGATTTCGGTTACCATCCGCCAACAATCTATTTCCCGCTCAATGTAGAGGAATGCATTATGATTGAGCCGACAGAAACAGAGTCGAAAGAAACATTGGACCAATTCATTGATGCGATGATTCAGATTGCTAAAGAAGCAGAAGAGACACCAGAAGTTGTTCAGGAGGCACCGCATACTACAGTAATCGGACGCCTTGATGAGACGCTTGCTGCAAGAAAACCTGTCCTTCGCTACAAGAAGGCAGAATAAGATTATGAAAAGCCCCATTGCATTTGATGATTTGCAATGGGGTATTTGTGGGCCAGTAAAAAGGACACTAATTAAAGTGTCCTTATAACATTAATTTTTAGTTTTTACTTTACCAGACCATTTCTTAAAGCCGCCTTGCAGCTGTGTAAGCTGTCTGTAGCCTTTACGGTGCAAGAATTGAGCTGCTCTTCCGCTTCTCATCCCGTTTTGGCAATATAAGTAGACAGGCTTGTCCGACCGGATTTCTCCTTTTCTCATTTTTAATTGAGATAGAGGAATGTTCCTTGCCCCTAATACGTGGCCGTTATCAAATTCATTTGGTTCTCTGACGTCAATCAGCTGGGCTTTTCTGTACCCTTGGCGGAACTCCTCTTCTGAAATCGTTTTAACTATCTTGCGTTGATAGAGGTACACGATTATAGAATAGATAGCAAATATTGCTATCGCTATTAAAAGAGTATATACTGCTTGCAATTCTCATTTCTCCTTTCGAATACATGTTGCTCTACTTCTATTATATAAGTGAAACCTTATAGTAGTAAAGCAATAGTTTACAGGGAATGCTGGCAAGTTTTTTTGCAGCATGTTTCTTTTCAACTAAAGTTGTTTTTGATAGACTTAATCAGGTACATTATACATATTTTAACGTAAAAGAGGGTTTACTTATGACGAAAGAAACATGGAGATTTATTGATTCTGGCAACAGTTCCCCTTCTTTTAATATGGCATTAGATGAGGCGTTGCTTGATTGGCATGCTGCTGGAGACTTTCCTCCTGTCATTCGCTTTTATGGATGGAATCCGGCAACTTTATCTATCGGCTATTTTCAAAGGGTAGAAAAAGAAATTGACATGGAAGCTGTAAAGGAATTGGAGTTAGGCTTTGTGAGGAGGCCGACAGGAGGAAGAGGCGTGCTTCATGAGCATGAGTTGACTTACAGTGTCATTGTGTCTGAAGAGCACCCAGAAATGCCTAGAACAGTAACAGAAGCTTATCGGGTCATTTCAGAAGGTATTCTGCAAGGCTTTCAGCTACTTGGTCTTGATGCGTATTTTTCGGTGCCGCGAACTTTGGAGCAAAAAGCGTCACTTAAGAACCCGCGTTCTGCCGTATGCTTTGATGCGCCAAGCTGGTATGAGCTGGTTGTGGAAGGAAGAAAGGTTGCAGGCAGTGCCCAAACACGGCAAAAAGGTGTGATTTTGCAGCATGGCTCTATCTTGCTTGACTTGGATGAGGACAAGCTGTTTCGTCTGTTTAAGTATTCAAGTGAACGGATTAAAGAAAAGATGATGGCTGCTTTTAAAGAAAAGGCGGTAGCTATCAATAATTTGACAGATAAGCAAATTACAATTGATATGGCAAAAAAGGCTTTCAAAGAAGGATTTGAACGGGGTCTCAATATTGAACTGGAGGAATATGAGCTCACCAGAGAACAGCTTGAATATGTACAGCAGCTTGCAAAAGAAAGATACGAAAACGATGAATGGAATTTTAAAAGATAATTTATAAAAGAATTAGCAAGAAAGAACAGTATTATGTGAACTTAGGATGGGGATAATTCCCTGTCCTCTTTTTTTTGTTTTGGCAAACATTAATCAATATAGCCACAATAAATCAAGAAAGGGCGAATTCTCAAAATGAAGCCGTTTGTTCCACAATTAGTGTATATAGAGCCAAAAGCATTAGAATATGAGTTAGGAAGAGAACTGAAGGAAAAGTTTGAAAAGATGGGCCTTGAAATTAGAGAAACTACTTCTCATAACCAAGTGAGAGGCATCCCGGGTGAAACAGAGCTTCAGCAATACAGAAATGCTAAATCAACCCTAGTTGTCGGGATAAGAAAAACATTAAAATTTGATACTTCAAAACCTTCTGCTGAATATGCCATACCACTTGCAACAGGTTGTATGGGACATTGTCATTATTGTTATTTACAGACGACACTTGGGAGCAAACCATATATACGGACATACGTCAATCTTGAGGAAATATTTGATCAGGCCCAAAAATACATGGACGAACGAGGGGATCAAATTACAAGGTTTGAGGCAGCATGTACATCAGATATTGTCGGGCTTGACCATTTGACTCATTCCTTAAAAAAGACAATTGAATATTTTGGGCAATCAGACAGAGGGCGCTTGCGATTCGTAACAAAGTACCATCATGTCGATCATCTTCTTGATGCAGAGCATAATGGCAGAACTAGATTCCGGTTCAGTGTTAATTCACGATATGTGATTAAAAATTTCGAACCTGGTACATCCACCTTTGATGAACGGCTTGAAGCGGCTAGAAAGGTAGCTAATGCAGGCTATCCACTTGGGTTTATTGTTGCGCCAATCTATTTACATGAGGATTGGAAAGAGGGGTATTACGAGTTGTTTGAGAGGTTGTCAGACAGCCTGCAAGGTGTGAATCTTTCTAATCTTACTTTTGAACTTATCCAGCACCGCTTTACAAAGCCAGCTAAACGAGTGATTGCCAAAAGATATCCGAAAACAAAGCTGGAAATGGACGAGGAAAAAAGAAAATATAAATGGGGAAGATACGGCATAGGAAAGTATGTCTATCAAACCGATGAAGCAAAAGACATGGAGGATACAATTAGAGGCTATGTGTCTCAGTTCTTCCCTGAAGCAGAAGTTGCTTATTTCACATAAAATAAACAGGCGCATAATTTAATATGCGCCTTTCTCATTTTAATAATAATATCCCC
The DNA here is from genome assembly GCA_031179905.1 of Bacillus sp. (in: firmicutes). Taxonomy (GTDB): domain Bacteria; phylum Bacillota; class Bacilli; order Bacillales; family Cytobacillaceae; genus Niallia. Next base: position 14,618 of record JAPSHL010000004.1, read on the forward strand.
CATAAGGGTAGCCGAAGCCGCCGTATGGGTAGCCGTATCCTCCATATAGGGCAGGGCCAAGCAGTGCGCCTGTAGCAAGTCCGCCTAAAACACCAAGACCAAATCCTGCTCCTCCAAAACCAAAACCGGGTCTTCCATAGCCAAATCCCGGTCTGCCAAATCCATAGGGTCTGCGAACATCGTGATGATTCATATATGATACCTCCATTTTTTATCTATACGTGGCAGTTTATGTACAGTCACCTATAAACGATTGGATGAACGTCCCAGCATTTGAAAAATTCTGTGGGGGAAATATGGATTTTAGTAAATAAATGGCTTGCCTGCTGTACTATTTTTCTGTTTTGGAGATTAAAGTGTATCAATGCTGCAAAAAAAGGGGAGAAGGCATTATGCACATAGATGGAGTGTTTTCAGGCGGTGGCATAAAGGGTCTTGCCTTGATAGGGGCATATGAAGTGCTGGAAGAAAAGGGTTTTGAGTTTGTGAGCGTGGCAGGGACTAGTGCTGGCTCCATTGTAGCTGCGTTTGTGGCGGCGAAGTATACCAGTAAAGATATAACAAAAATGCTTGGAGAGCTTGACTTATCCACACTATTGGATGAACGCAGGCTCCTTGTGCCGTTTCCTTTCGCAAAATGGCTGTTTCTGTACTGGAGGCTCGGCCTATATAAAGGAAATGCATTAGAAAGATGGCTAGAAGAGAAGCTTGTACATAAAGGGATCAGGACATTTTCAGACCTGCCGCCTAATTCCTTGAGGGTAATCGCTTCTGATATTACAAATGGTGTCATGCTGGTACTTCCAGATGACTTGCCAAAGTATGGAATAGACGCAGGCAGCTTCCCTGTTGCAAAAGCGATCAGAATGAGCTGCAGCCTGCCTTTCTTTTTTGAACCGGCAACCCTCGGGAAGAAAGAAAATAAAAGTATTATTGTAGATGGGGGGGTGCTCAGCAATTTTCCGATGTGGCTTTTTGACAAAGAGAATGTGAAGAAGATTAGGCCTGTTATTGGCATAAAGCTTAGTCATAAACAATCAGAGCATCCAAAGCATATGATTAAAAATGCTTTTCATTTATTTGGCGCAATGTTTGAGACGATGAAGGATGCCCATGATTCTAGATATATATCACGTAAGCATGAAAAAAATATCATATTTATTCCTTCTGAAGGAATTATGTCAACTGAATTTAACTTATCGATAGAGAAACAAGGGGAAATTATTCAGATGGGCAGAGATTATGCAAATAAATTCCTGCGATCATGGACATATTAGCACAAAAAAATCGAACCCCTGCCTTATACAGATAAGTTCGATTTTTTCAGCACTTCGGGAACAAAGAATATTTATATAAGGCAAAAAGGAGGCAGGTAATTGCCTTCTTAAAAACAGGTCAAAACGTTGCCCGGTTTTTCTTTTTGCTTTTTTTTCCTTCAATGACAGTCAAGTGTGTACTGCTTGAGCTTCTTTTCTTGCCCTTGAAGGATGCCGGTTTTGCTTGGACGCCTTGCTTTGGCAAGGTTTTCCCTTTTGTATGTTGTCTTTTTTTCGATCTTTTTGCCGCTTTGACAAAAGCCTTCTGCTCTGTTCTTTCAGGGCTAGCTTTGTAAAATCGTCGCATAATAAACCAGATGAGAAGTCCAACAACTACTAAAGAGAGTATGTTTTGCATAAACCCAACAGGATTGGAAACGACAGACGATACCAAACCTATCGAAGCAAGTAAGCAGACGATTCCAATAACCAAAAAAGGAATTCGATTCTTCAAGAAAAAGCCACCTCCCTAAAAGCATGATGAGCATTTTTTACAACTTTTAAACTCGTATTAAAAAAGTTTATTCACAGCATTAAAGATTGTTGCTTTGGTAAAGCGCTGTACAAAAGAATTTTTTTTGGAGTGCCTATAATATGCAATATCCCCCAAATTTAAGAATATTACTCAGCTGCCAGTATTGTATTTTCTGTTTCCTCTTCTCTTCTCTTCAATTCTTTAAAGGAATGAATTGCTACTTCCACTTGATCGTCTGAAGGCTCTTTTGTTGTCAGAAGCTGCAGCCAGAGGCCAGGCAATCCTAAGTATTTTAAGACAGGAATATTTCTCAATTTATTTGTAAATTGCAGCACCTCAAAGGAAATGCCAAGCACGACAGGAATTAAAGCAATTCTGCTTAGTATCCGTTCTACAAATGAATCTGTCGGGAACAGCAAATACAGGAAAAGACCAACAAATACGGTAAACAAAATAAAGCTGCTGCCGCATCGATAATGCAGTCTTGATTGTGCTTGAACATTTTCTACTGTAATTTCCTTGCCGTTCTCAAAAGCATTTATAACTTTATGCTCTGCACCATGATATTGAAAGACACGCTTTATAAGCGGTGTTAAGGAGACGAAGTAAATATAACCAAGCAAAAGAAGCAATTTAATGAAGCTTTCAAGCAATATTTGAGCAACATGTCCACTGATTACCGGCTTGAAAAATTCAGCCAAAAAGGCAGGGACCAAAGTAAAGATGAATTTACCGAATAGAAAGGACAGTATACCAATTGCTGCAACCCCTAAGATCATTGTCATTTTAGAGGGTTCTTGTTCTTCAATTGTACTGTCGTCGGCAGGGTCTACATCATAGCGGTCTGTTGAGAAATTTAAATGCTTTGTACCATTTCCGCTTGATTCAATAATTGCGACAATCCCTCTGATAAAAGGGATTTTTTTTAGTTTAGTCAGCTTCGGGTTGTGTTTTCTAGGCAAATGAAAGTAATCAATTGATTGATCCTTGCGCCTGATGGCAGTCACATAATGATGTTTTCCGCCAAACATAACACCTTCTACTACTGCCTGTCCTCCGAATACTGGTTTTTGCTTATTTGACATGAATATTTACACCAACCTCAGGTTAAATTAGGGTGGAAAAGCAAATGCAAATTGTTTTCTCTGTTGGATGTGAGAGGTTGTCTCAAATCACTGTAAAACCCCTATCTACATATTACTAAAAATTCGGAGAAACAACTAGCCTGACGAATTTAGGAGCATTTGCACAGAGGAAGGTATGGAATAATTTAGGTAGGAGGCAAAAGAATATGAAGCATGAAAATGAAACGGAAGCAGAAAATAGCAGCGGAATTTCAAAAGAGCCATCCATGCATTTTATTAGCCTTGTTATATGGACAGGCCTATTTGGAGGGATATTTTGGTCGTGCATTGGATTCATCGCTTATTATTTTCATATGACAGAAATAAGGCCGAATGTCATATTGGAACCATGGGCATTAGGAAGCTGGAAGACTAGCTGGCTTGGAACCATTATCAGTATCTGTGGAATTGGATTTTTTTCTTTGATGGCTGCATTCGGCTATTATCTTTTGCTGAGAAGGTTTAAGTCCTTTTATATAGGTATTGGTTTTGGAATAATGGTTTTCGGTGCTGTCTTCATTATCCTGAATCCTATTTTTCCGAGTATAAAACCATTTATGCAGCTGAGGCTGAATACAATTATCACATCTGTTTGTCTTTATATGCTGTGGGGTGTGTTTGTAGGGTATACGATTTCCTATGAGGAAAGCGAAATACGGACAAAAAAACAAAAAGAAAAGAAGAATGAGGCGAACCTTTCGGGTAGTGAAGGATAATTAATATATGATAGAATGTTCTACATGAGCATTCTTTTTTTATAGCAGGCTGAATTTTTAAAATTATTATTCAATGAGCCTACACATTCGAAATAAACGAAACTAGTATCGGGGAGAGAACCTTAATGGAGAAATTAAAGAAATTACGTGAAGCTTTGGCAGCTGCCGGTGTTGACGGGATTGTAATAGCAAGCAGTTTTAACCGCCGCTATATCTCAAACTTCACAGGAACAGCAGGAGTTGTGTTAATCAGCGGGGAAGAAGCTAAGTTCATTACAGACTTCCGCTACACAGAACAAGCAGCAAGTCAATGTGTTGGTTTTGACATTGTTAAACACAGTGGTCCGATTCAAAAAGAAGTGGCAGAACAAGCAGAAAAGCTTGGTATTAAAAAATTAGCTTTTGAACAGGATTATATGACTTTTAAAGATTTTAGACTGTATGAAGCTACATTTAAAGGAGAACTGGTTCCGGTTTCAGGGATTGTAGAAAAGTTACGCTTGATTAAGAGTAGTGAAGAGATTAAGATATTAAAGGAAGCAGCGGAGATTGCAGATGCCGCTTTTGCCCATATCCTAAAATTTATTACGATTGGGAAAACAGAATTGGAAGTTTCGAATGAATTAGAGTTTTTTATGAGAAAAGCAGGTGCAGTATCATCATCCTTTGATACAATTGTCGCTTCTGGTACAAGATCCGCATTGCCTCATGGTGTGGCATCAGAAAAGATAATCGAAGCAGGAGACTTTGTGACAATGGATTTCGGGGCATATTATAAAGGGTATGTTTCTGATATTACGAGAACAATTGCCGTTGGCAAACCAGACGATAAGCTAAGGGAAATATATGATATTGTCCTCCAGGCACAGCTTAAAGGAATGGAAGGAATCAAGCCGGGTCTTACTGGCATACAGGCTGATGCACTGACTCGCGATTACATAAGTGCACATGGGTATGGTGAATATTTTGGCCACTCTACAGGTCATGGAATCGGTTTAGAGGTCCATGAAGGTCCTGGGCTATCCTTTAAGTCAGAGACGATCCTTGAGCCAGGCATGGCTGTAACAGTTGAACCAGGCATCTATATTCCAGGTCTGGGCGGGGTTCGCATTGAGGATGATACTATCATTACAGAAGATCATAATGAAGCTTTAACCCATTCACCAAAAGAATTGATTATTTTATAGGACTTAACAGGAGGATCTTTTATGATTTCAGTAAACGATTTTAAAACAGGTTTAACAATTGAAGTGGATAACGGAATTTGGCGTGTATTGGATTTCCAACATGTTAAACCAGGAAAAGGCGCTGCATTCGTGCGTTCTAAATTAAAAAACCTGCGTACAGGCGCAGTTCAAGAAAAAACATTCAGAGCAGGCGAGAAGGTTGGAAAAGCACAAATTGACAACCGCAAAATGCAATACTTGTATGCAAGCGGCGACCAACACGTATTCATGGATCAAGAATCATATGATCAAATCGAGCTGTCTGCTGATGCGATTGAATATGAATTGAAGTTCTTGAAAGAAAATATGGAAGTGCATATCATGATGTACCAAAGCGAAACACTTGGTGTAGAGCTTCCTAATACGGTTGAGCTTGAAGTAACAGAAACAGAACCTGGTATTAAAGGTGATACTGCTTCTGGCGGTACGAAGCCTGCTATCTTAGAAACTGGTCTTTCTGTGCAAGTTCCTTTCTTCATTAACCAAGGAGACAGATTGATTATCAATACAGCTGAAGCGAGCTATGTTTCCCGAGCGTAATTAGTTTACGGTTTTTACCATTTGCGTTTCGCAGATATATGCTGTATTATATAAATATAAACGCTGCGTTGTACGTTATCGTATGAAGTTTCAACCTTTATCGTTATTTAGGGAGTTCTATATTAAAGAAGGATCAGCATGCCTTATGATTAGCTCATAAGGACATATGAAGAAATCTTTTGCGAGCACCCACCTGGTGGAGCAGGTTTTGAAACTCCATACACCTAAGCGGCAAATGCGGCAAAAAAAGAAGAGAACTTTGTTCTCTTCTTTTTTTTTGTTTCTGAGGACATCTATCCAGTTTTAATTACGAATTGTCTGGAATGACAAGCTTTTGACCTACATATATTTGATTAAGGTTCTTAATATTGTTGGCCTCTGCAATATCTCCGACAGATACGCCATATTTCTGGCTGATCTCAGAAAGTGTATCCCCAGAAACGACAGTATAAGATTTTGCTGGTGGAGCAGTGGTTTGCTGATTTTCCTCCAAAAAGGGTAGGGGATTGACAGCATTGGTTTTAGCGCTGTTCCATCTGCCTCTATGAAGCTCGAAATGCAGATGCTGACCAGTAGATTGCCCTGTACTGCCCATAATGCCAATTGTTTGCCCCGCTTTAACTCTTTCGCCTATAGAAACTTTTCGTGAACCGGAGCGCAAATGAGCATAGACAGTTTCCCAGATTTGTCCGCCGAGCTGGTGAATAATCATTATGCACTCCCCGTAGCTTGAAGAAACATATGAGCGGGAAACAGTCCCATCAGCAGCCGCTGCTATTGGATTTGTACCAGATTTCGCAAAATCTACACCGTAATGCTTGTTTGATCCAGAAGTGCGAAAAGGATTGCTCACATTGGTAACGGATGTTGGCCGCTTAAACATGGAAATCACCTCCATGATAGGATATTCAATAAAGAAGAGCATAGATTGGACAAGTATTCTCTATTTAAAGAAAAAAGGCAGAGCAATTATAAAAGCACTGCCTTTTTTCTTTATTACTTTACAAAGTCATAGCCTTTCAATTTCGCGATTATCTTTGGAATATCTGTATTTTCTATAACACCATGAAATTCTTTTGCGCCATTGCCGACTGCGAACAAAGCAATCATATTTCCTGTATGTCCTCCTGTACTGCTGCTGAGTTGCTGGGTTGCCTCATCCATTATCCCAGCATGAAAATGGGTGGCAATTACTCTTCCGATTTCCCTGCCAACCTTTTGTTCAGGATAGATTTTCCCGTCGTTATTCTTGATTCTTTCATTAAATTGAGCTACTTCATCATTTGTCAGCGAAATATTCGCATATTTATTAAATACTGAGATAATGCTTTCCTTCGTGTAGGTTTCTGTTTTAGTGTCTTTTATTAATTTATTTGCCATTAATTCAGGACTTATCTGAATTTTTTTTAGTGCTCTAACGTCTAAGGGCTCTGTCATGGAAATTCCCATCGTTTCATGATCTGCGGCAACAAGCACTAATGTGTCGTTCCTTTTTTGCGCCCACTGTACACAATACTTAACTGCTTCATCAAATTCAATTGTTTCTTTCCATATACCAGTAATATCAGCGGAGTGGGCGGCATGGTCAATTCTAGCTCCTTCAATAACTGCAAAAAAACCATTATCTCCTTTTTCAAGTGTTTCAAGGGTCTTGCTGGCCATTTCAGTCAGAGTTGGCTCTGAACTTTTAAGCTCTTCCCGATCTTGCTTAAAGGAGAGATGTTTGCTGGCAAATAGGCCCAACAGTTTGTTTCCACCAGCTTTGGCAAGCTCCGCGTTCGTTGTTACAACTGTGTATCCGTTATTTTGGTATTTTTTTATCAATTCTTTGTTTTTCCCGAAGTACATAGACCCGCCGCCCATAATGACGTCAATTTTGTTCCTCCATTGCTGTTTAGCGATTTCTTCTTGATCTGCCCATCTGTCTTTTACACTTGCAGTAAAACTTGCCGGAGTTGCATCTGTCACACTATTAGTCGTAATAATTCCTGTCTTGGCGCCGTTCTCCTTAAAAATATCCAAGATACTCGGCCATTCTTTGCCGTCTGGCGTGAGACCGATCATGCCATTATTAGTCTTCTTGCCAATGGCGATAGCTGTACCTCCCGCGGCAGAATCTGTCACATTATTATTGGCTGAATATGTTTGTACTAGAGCAGTGTACGGAAGAGATTGCAAAAATAACTTTCCATCTTTCCCATGCTCAAATATTCTTGCTATCTCCATTTGCCCTAGCCCCATTCCGTCTCCGACAAGGAGAATAACATTTTTTGGACCGTTTGAAGCAGGTGCTGAACAAGCAGCGCTTCCAGAAATGGCACAAATCGCAATTACGATGCATATGCAGCGAATTATCATATTTTTCATACTAAAGACTCCTTTTTAATGAGATGTTTCTTATATCTTTTGGAATCATTCTTAATTTTAGTCGCCACCTGAAAGAATAGGCAGGCATATTATAGTTTTTGGTCACATACATTTTAATGAGTGGCATAGTAAGCCTTTAGTTTTTTATGAATTAGACTAGATGGACAACCTTTAAAAAGGAGAAAAGCGCTGTGAAAACATTCTATTCATTTTTGCCTAAAAAAATTGCCGATTCTATACTCACACTCTCTCCTGATGAACGAGAGCAACTAGAAGAAATTAGAATCCGGATTGGAAGGCCATTAGAGGTATCCTTCCATGACGGTGTACGGTTTATTGATATGGATATGACGCGTGAGGACGCGTCCCAGCTCCTCAATAAACTCAGTCATTATTCAGTTTATACACTTGAAGAAGAGCTTAAGAGAGGTTATATCACAGTGGAAGGGGGGCATCGTGTTGGTCTTGCAGGCAAAGTTATCCTTGAAGACAGTGCGGTCAAGGCGATCAGGGATGTGGCTTCCTTTAATATCCGGATTGCTAAGGAAAAAATCGGTGCTGCCGAAACTTTTGCCCCGTTTTTATACAATGGGTCAAGATGGCTTCACACGATGATTATCGGCCCTCCACAAACTGGGAAAACAACGATATTGCGTGATATTGCAAGAATTATATCAACAGGAAGTAGTAAAGCTAGAATCGGTCCGCTTAAGGTTGGAATTGTCGATGAAAGATCAGAAATCGCTGGATGTATGGATGGTATTCCGCAGATGACGTTCGGCACGAGATTAGATGTCCTTGATTCTTGCCCAAAGGCCGAAGGGATGATGATGATGATTCGTTCGATGAGCCCGGATGTCCTTGTCGTTGATGAAGTGGGACGCAAAGAGGATGGTGAGGCGATTCTGGAAGCTGTGAATGCAGGAATTCAGCTGATGATGACAACACACGGAACTTCATTTGAAGAAATAAAAAACCGGCCAACATTAAAGCCTATTATCGAAACGGGTATTTTTGAACGGTATATTGAGCTGAGCAGGGCAAACGGTCCAGGTACTGTCAGTGCAATTAAGGATGGACAAGGCAGGACTCTTGTGCGGGAAATGAAGGTGATGTAATAGATGATGAAAATAGTTGGAGCAATTATTATTCTTGCCTCCACAAGCTTTGGTGGCATGGAAATGGCAAAGGCTTTTAGCGAACGGCCGAAGCAGTTAAGACAGCTTAAATCAGCTTTGCAATCATTGGAGGCAGAAATTATGTACGGCCATACACCATTGCATGAAGCAGCACGACGTCTGTCTGAGCAGCTGCAGCAGCCGTTGAGCACTTTCTTTGCGAGCTTTTCAAAAAAACTGATGACAGAAGATACAACTGTAAAGGATGCTTGGACAACCTGTCTTGATGATATCTGGAAAAAAACAGCAATGAAAAAGCCGGAACTGGAGATTATGAAGCAGTTCGGCGAAACACTTGGCAGACATGACAGAATATCCCAGCAGAAACAAATCCTGCTCACACTAACACATATTGAAAGAGAAGAACAAGAGGCAAGAGACATTCAAATGAAATATGAAAAAATGATAAAAAGCTTAGGCGTGCTCTCAGGGTTGTTAATTGTCATTTTATTGATGTAGGTTTAGGAGGAGACATACATGGGTTTAGAGGTGGATATTATCTTCAAGATTGCTGGTGTCGGCATCGTAGTCGCATTTTTGCACACGATACTTGACCAAGTAGGGAAAAAAGAGTATGCACAATGGGTTACATTATTTGGATTTATCTATATTTTATTCATGGTTGCCAACATCGTAGATGATTTATTTCAAAAGATTAAATCGGTATTCTTATTCCAAGGATAAAGGGGGATACGATCATTGAAATACTTCAAATAGTCGGAGTTGCTTTAATTTCTACCTTCTTAGCCTTGATAATAAAAGAGCAGAAACCCAATATCGCCTTTTTGCTAGTTGTATTTGTCGGCTGTGCTATTTTTCTTTTTCTCGTCGACCAAATTGCATCCATCATCGAGATGGTGGAAAGAATTGCCCTGAATGCAAAAGTAAATACCGTTTATGTAGAAACAATCTTAAAAATAATCGGCATCGCCTATATTGCTGAATTTGCCGTTCAAATAACAAAGGATGCCGGTCAAGGAGCGATTGCCTCCAAAATTGAACTGGCTGGAAAAATATTAATACTCGCAATGGCCGTGCCGATCTTAACAGTTCTTGTAGAAACAATCATTAATATGATTCCGAATTAATGTAAGACGCTTTAATCTCGAGGTGGACTGATGAAAACGAAACTCAAAGTTGTGCTAATATTCCTATTCACATTCTTTTTTGTAATGAATCCAGTTGTAAATGCAGCGCCTCAAGAAAACACGGAAGAAGACTTAACGGCTGAAGAAACGGCGTTGAACCCGGAAGAAGTTGTTCAATCACAAATAGACAGTTTGGATTTAACGGAATTAAAAGGCTTCTGGGAAAGCATCTCTGCTGAATACGGAGGGTATTTGCCAGAAATTCAGAAAGGCAGTCTTTATGATTTCATTAAGGGCGAAAAAGATATTGACTTTAGCATGTTTTTTTCCGGATTGATCAAGTTTATCTTTCATGAAGTCGTCGTCAATGGCAAGCTGCTCGGATCTCTTATTTTATTAACGGTTTTCAGCATGTTATTGCAGATGCTCCAAAACTCGTTTGAAAAAAGCTCCATCAGCAAGGTTGCTTATTCGATTGTTTTTATGGTGATAATCATACTTGCATTAAACAGTTTTCATGTAGCGATAACTTATGCCAATGAGGCGATAAGCACTATGACAAGCTTTATCCTTGCTCTTGTTCCGCTTTTGCTGGCATTGATGGCTGCATCAGGAGGAGCAATTTCCGCAGCGTTTTTTCATCCTGTTATTCTGTTTTTAATGAACACAAGCGGAATGCTAATCTCTTATGTTGTACTGCCGCTGCTGTTTTTAGCAACATTGCTGCATATTGTCAGCAGTTTATCAGAACAGTATAAAGTCACACAGCTTGGTAATTTGCTACGTAATATCAGCATTGGTATCCTCGGCTTATTTTTAACCATTTTCTTAGGTGTTATATCTGTCCAGGGCATATCAACAGCGGTTACAGATGGGGTTACACTGCGAACAGCTAAATTTGTGGCAGGTAATTTTATCCCTGTCATCGGTAGAATGTTTACTGATACAGCAGATACTGTCATAAGTGCATCACTCTTGCTGAAAAACACAGTCGGTATTGCCGGTGTCGCTATTCTGCTGTTGATTGTTGCCTTTCCGGCTTTGAAAATTCTTGTGATTTCCATCATCTATAAATTTGCAGCAGCGCTGCTCCAGCCTCTTGGGGGAGGTCCTGTTATTAACTGTCTTGATATTATCAGCAAAAGCGTCCTGTATGTTTTTGCAGCATTGGCGATTGTTTCATTAATGTTCTTTTTAAGTCTAACTGTAATTATTGCTGCCAGTAATGTGACGATGATGATGAAATAAGGTAGGTGAGTGATATCAGTTATATAACAGAATGGGTTACGAATATTATTCTATTTGTTTTACTGGCAACTGTCATTGATATGCTGCTGCCGAATTCTACTTTTCAGAAATATGCTAAGCTCGTTTGCGGCCTGTTGCTGATCACGGTTATCCTCACACCGGTGTTCAAGCTTATATCCGGTGACTTTGAACAAGTGCTTGAGGCAGCAGCTACTAATCTACCAGAAGAAAAAAATATGGAAAATTCGATAGAATCGCAAAAAAAAGAAATACAAGCATCACTTGATGAATATACATTAGAAAAAATGGCTGTCCAACTGAAGGAAGATGCCAACAAGGAGTTGATAGCAGACTACGGTGTCGAAATAGACTCGATTAAACTATCGCTGAATGACCAATCAAAGGAAAGTTTTCCGGAGAATTTAGAAAGACTTGTCCTCGTCTTAAAAGAGGTGGACGAAAACAATCAAGGGGCAGTGGAAGTAGTCAGCCCAGTATCCATTGACACACAGCAACCCCTTCCAGCAAGCAGCGACAAGGACCAAGTAGACACAGCAAATATTGTTTCATTTCTATCAGGAAAATGGGAAGTACCACAAGATAGCATCGACATCTTAGCTAAAGGAGGGGAATAGTGCAGGTATGGGAAAAGACAATGACCATGAAAAGGACAAGACACAAGGCCCGATTACGTTTTTAAAAAAACTGATGTCTGGCAATAACAACAAGAAGCAAAACAAGGCTCAATACTTGATAATAGTCGTCCTGTTTGGAGCGGGAATCATGCTTTTGAGCAATATGTTTTTCAAGGATGATAATTCAGATATTTCAGCATTCAGTCAGAATACAGAAAACAGCACAGATCAGGCCGAAGAAGTTTTCGGACAGAAATCAAGCGGTTCAAACGACATTACTGATTATGAAAAACTGTATACAGAACAAATCAAAGAGGCGATCAATTCAATGGCTGGCGTGAAGGACGCAGTTGTTTATGTCAATATTGATGGCTCTGAGATGAAGGTTTATGAGAAAAATCAGACAACTTCCAGTCAAACTACGGAAGAGGAAGATCCGCAGGGCGGGAAACGAACTGTGGAAGAAAACTCCTCAGAAGAGACGCTAGTTACTGTACCGAATGGAGATAAGCAAGTTCCGATTGTGGTAGAAACGAAAAAGCCGACTATCAGAGGCGTTCTTGTCATTGCAAAAGGAGCTGAAAATATAAAAGTTAAAAGCATGATAGTCGAGGCTGTAACAAGGGCATTAGATGTCCCAAGCCATCGGGTATCTGTTCAAGCAAAACAAAACTAAGGGGGATTCATAAATGTTATTGAAAAAGCAAACTGTATGGTTATTGACAATGTTAAGCTTAGTGGTTGTATTGACTGTGTACTACACAACATCTCCAGAACAAACAAATGAATTTGCTGCAACTGAGAAGGCCCAAACTGAAGATACAGCAAAAGAGAATGCAGCAGGAACTGAAAATGCCGAAGGAACTGCAGATACAAAAGCAACAGACGATGGCAGCTCAGTATCCACTGTTGCTTCAGACGAAGTGTTTGAAGAAATGAGACTGCAATTAGATGAGCAGCGCAGCAAGGAAGAAGAGCAGCTGACAGAGACTATTTCTGAAGCGAAAACTGCAGAAGAGAAAAGTGCAGCCCAAGACAAAATTAATGAGATAAGAACACTGTCTGATAATGAAAAGATGGTAGAAACACTTATTAAGGCTGAAAATTATAATGATGTTCTTGTACGCACTGTCGAAGGCAAAGTAAATGTAACAGTAAAAGCAGAGGAACTTTCTGCCGAAGCAGCAAATGACATCGTTCAGTTAGTAAGAGAAAACTTGAATCAGCCTAATGCGTTTGTAGCTGTTACATTTGATCCAAAATAAAAAATTAGAGGCAAAAAGGAAAAGGCAACTTTTCCTTTTTGCCTTTTATTCATCTTAAAAAAATGATGTGAATAGTTATTTTCAGCAGAAAATGGTATGATAATTTAGCAGAAGGAATAAAAAACTGCAAGAAAAATGATACTGATTGATAGAAGTAGTTGAACTATTAGAAGGTCTTATCGTATGATATTAGTAGCTAGTCATAAAGAAATGGAATTAAAGGAGTGCATGAATAGCATGTTAAAAATAGAAGAGATAAAGGAATTAATCAATCTAATCAATGATTCAAACATCAGCGACTTTGTATATGAAAACGAAGGAGCAAAGGTGGAAATCAAAAAAAATCGCCCTGAAGTGCAAGCAGTTGCAGCTGTAAGTGCACCAGCACCAGTAGCTCAAGTTCAAGCAATCCAGCCTCAAGCTGTGCAAGCTGCTCCGGAAGTAAAGCAAACGGAAACTGCAGCAAATGAGAACTTACATAAAATAACTTCTCCAATGGTAGGCACGTTTTATCAATCTGCTTCACCTGATAATCCTGCATATGTTTCAGTTGGAGATAAAGTGTCAAAAGATACAGTAGTATGTATTGTGGAAGCAATGAAGCTGTTTAATGAAATCACGGCAGAGGTTGAAGGGGAAATTGTCGAGATTCTTGTTAAAGACGGTGAGCTAGTAGAATATGGTGAACCTTTATTCTTAGTGAAGGCACTGTAAAAAGAGAGGGTTTAACATATGATTAAGAAACTGTTAATCGCAAATAGAGGAGAAATAGCGGTCCGCATTATCAGAGCGTGCCGCGAAATGAATATTGAAACTGTAGCAGTATACTCAGAAGCAGACAGAGAAGCACTTCACGTCCAGCTTGCAGATGAAGCTATCTGCATTGGGCCGACTTCCTCAAAGGAAAGCTATTTGAACTTTACAAACATCATCAGTGCAGCAATGCTGACAGGCAGTGATGCAATCCATCCAGGCTACGGATTTTTGGCAGAAAATGCAGACTTCGCGGAGCTTTGCCGTGACTGCAATATTACCTTCGTAGGACCAAGTCCGGAAGCAATCAATAAGATGGGAACAAAAGACATTGCCAGAGAAACGATGCGCGAAGCTGGCGTTCCAATTGTACCAGGCTCTCAAGGTATCATTAAAGATGTAGAAGAAGGCATCAACTTAGCGGAAGAAATCGGCTATCCTGTAATCATTAAAGCGACTGCAGGCGGTGGAGGAAAAGGAATCCGTGTTGCCAGAACAGAAGAAGAACTTATCAGCGGAATAAACATCACACAGCAGGAAGCATTAACAGCTTTCGGCAACGCAGGAGTTTACTTAGAGAAGTTCATTGAAGACTTCCGCCATGTGGAATTGCAAGTCCTTGCTGATAACTACGGCCAGGTAATTCACTTAGGTGAAAGAGACTGTTCTATTCAAAGAAGATTGCAGAAGCTGTTGGAAGAGACACCTTCCCCTGTTTTGACGGAAGAAATTCGCAATAAAATGGGAGCTGCAGCAGTTAAAGCGGCAGAGGCAGTGAAATATACTGGTGCTGGAACAGTTGAATTCATTTATGATTATCAAAGCCAGCAATTTTACTTCATGGAAATGAATACACGTATTCAAGTGGAACATCCGGTTACAGAAATGGTTACAGGTATCGATTTGATAAAAGAACAAATACTAGTAGCATCTGGAAAACCATTGGCTGTTACGCAAAAGGATGTAGAATTTAACGGATGGGCAATCGAATGCCGCATCAATGCTGAAAATCCTGCTAAGAACTTCATGCCTTCAGCCGGAAAAATCAATATGTACCTTCCGCCAGGCGGTTTAGGTGTTCGTGTTGATTCAGCAGCGTATCCTGGTTATACCATCCCGCCGTATTATGACAGCATGATTGCTAAAGTAATTACATACGGTGCAACAAGAGAGGAAGCAATTGCCCGTATGAAGCGCGCACTTAGTGAATTCGTCATTGAGGGTGTCCATACGACAATACCTTTTCACTTGAAACTCCTTAATCATGAAAAATTTGTGGAAGGAAACTTCAACACAAAGTTTTTAGAGATGTATGATTTGATGAAATCTGAAGATTAAAGGGAGGAACCAATATGAGCGAATCAACTATTTTAGATATGAACCAGGAATTTAACGGCTTAGGAAAAGTTGAGATTGCCCCTGAAGTCATAGAAGTAATCGCTGGGATCGCCGCATCTGAAGTGGAGGGCGTAGCCCAAATGAGAGGGAATTTTGCCTCCGGTGTTGTAGAAAAGCTTGGTAAGAAGCTTCACAACAAAGGGGTTAAAGTGGAACTTGCCGATGAGGGTATCAAGGTGGATGTTTATTGTGTCATGAATTTCGGCGTTTCCATCCCGCAGGTTGCACAACAAATACAAGATAATATTCGTCAAACACTGATCAATATGACAGCGTTAGTGGCGGAGGAAATAAATATACATGTAGTTGGCGTTCAATTTGAGAATGCTAAGCAAGAAACAGAAACACAGCAAGAGATGTAAACAAATAAGCTGCTATAAGGATATGCTTAACTTTCTATACATTAGCGTACCAAACTATGTGTAGAAAAAAAGCTTCCCCATGGCAGCTTTTTTATTGCCTGAAACATTCGTGAATAGAAGTTTGAAGCTATATATGCTATTATCTTTTTATCAATGTTAGCTAAAATAGAATGAATTAGGCCAAATGGTATAAGAATAAGAATCCAAGAGCATGATGGAATTTTTCGAGAAAACAGGACAAGCATGGATATTAACATGCAAGTTTTTAAAGGAGCATAATTGGAATGAAAAGAAGAACGGCAAGAGAAAAGGCGCTTCAAGCATTATTTCAAATCGACCTGAGCGATATAGACAAAAATGATGCAATTATTCATGCATTAGATGGAGAAAAGCCTGATGTATATTTGTCTGCGCTGGTAAATGGTGTTTTGGATCATCAGGTATCTATTGACGATCATATTAAGAAACACTTGGAAAACTGGACGATTGAAAGAATTGCCAATGTAGATAGAAATTTGCTTCGCATCGCTGTTTATGAGCTTGTTTATCGTTCAGAGGAAGTACCTGAAAATGTTGTTATCGATGAAGCGGTGGAAATTGCTAAAGCTTACGGTGATGATAAGTCAAGCAAATTTATCAACGGCATTCTTTCCAAGATCAAAAACAGTTTATAGTTTTTGTTTTAAAGGGAAATAAACATAAATGTATGCCAAAAGGGAAAAGCAGGGAATTCTGCCATTCCCTTTTATCCTGTATAGGAGCGTTTTAAAAATGGAAAATAGGTATTTAACAATCCAAGCTTTAACAAAATACATAAAAAGAAAATTTGACGCAGACCCCCATTTGCAACATGTTCATGTCAAAGGAGAAATATCCAATTTTAAACAGCATAGCAGCGGGCATATGTACTTTACATTAAAGGATGAAAAAGCAAGAATCCTTGCCGTCATGTTTGCTAGAAACACACAAAGCATGAAATTTAAGCCAGAAAACGGCATGAAAGTTCTTGTGAAGGCGTCTGTTTCCGTATATGAACAAAGCGGCCAATACCAAATGTATGTTACTGAGATGAGGCCGGACGGAATCGGCGACTTGTATTTGGCATATGAACAGCTAAAGCAGAAATTGGAGGCTGAAGGGCTGTTTTCTCCCGCCCATAAACAAGCAATCCCTAAATATCCTGATACAATCGGGATAATTACTTCTCCAACAGGTGCAGCCATCAGAGATATTCTAATCACCATTAAAAGGCGTTATCCAATTGCAAAAATCATCATTTTTCCTGCATTAGTCCAAGGAGAGGCAGCAGCACCTTCTATCGTGAAAGCCATCGGCAAAGCCAACAGCATGGCAGCACCTTCTATCGATGTATTGATTGTCGGAAGAGGAGGCGGATCCATTGAAGAGCTTTGGGCATTTAATGAAGAAGCCGTAGCAAATGCAATATTTTCATCTAAAGTACCGATTATTTCCGCAGTTGGCCATGAAACAGACTTTACAATCGCGGATTTTGTCGCAGACTTGAGAGCTCCGACTCCAACTGGAGCGGCCGAAATGGCAGCACCTCATATGGAGGAGCTTATGGAAAGAGTGCTGACTAGACAAGCACGGCTCATCCGCTCAACGAAGGAAAGGGTCGATAAAGAAAAGCACAGGCTTGGCAAGATGGAAAAATCGTATGCATTTCGTTATCCGAAATTGCTTCTTGACCAAAAGATGGAACAATTGGATAAGCAAAATGAATTGTTGCAGCGCAACATTAAAAAGCTGCTTGCAACGAATGAAGACAAGCACGACGTTCTTGTACGGCGCCTCAAGAGAAGCCATCCGCAAGAACTGCTGCATCAGGCAGAAAAAGACAGAATCGGCCTGGAAAAAAATCTTATACGAAATATGAATCTTATACATCAGAACAAATCACAGTTGTTTCATTCTATCATTGGCAAGATGGATGCCTTGAGCCCTTTGAAAATCATGGAAAGAGGCTATAATTTAGCTTACTCACCTGAGGGGAAATTAATATCCAGTGTTAAACAGGTCCAGGAGAATGAACAAATTGAACTGCGGCTGTCTGATGGAACAGTGGAAGCACGTGTGACATCTATTAAGGAGTGAATAAAATATGTCTAAATTAACGGGGTTATCCTTTGAGGAAGCAATGGAAGAGCTTGAAAAGATTGTGGATAAGCTTGAAGAGGGCGATGTTCCTCTTGAAGAAGCAATCAATACTTACAAAAGAGGCATGGAGTTATCAAAGTTTTGTCATGATAAACTAAAAAATGTGGAAGAACAGCTTGCTGAAATTGTTCTGGATAACGGACAAAAAGAGGCATTTTCCATAGGCGAGGAGGAATGAGCAATTGTCCGGACTCTCTTTAACAGCTTTTACAGAAAAATACAAAAAATTAGTTGAACAGCAATTAAAAGACAGCGTTTCACAACTTGCAGCACCGGAAATTATTCTTGATTCCATGCACTATTCCCTGTCTGCTGGCGGAAAAAGAATTCGCCCGCTGCTTACTTTTGCAACGATGTCTGCTTTTGGCAAGAATCCAGAAACAGGACTGCTCCCGGCAGCTGCTATTGAAATGATACATACATATTCATTGATTCATGATGATCTTCCAAGCATGGATGATGATGATTTGAGAAGAGGTATACCTACTAATCATAAAGTTTATGGCGAGGCAATCGCTATACTAGCAGGTGATGCACTGCTTACATACAGCTTTCAGCTAATAACAAGCATGGAAGAGTTTGACGCAGAAATAAAAATAAAAGTATTGGAAATTATTGCGAAATCGGCAGGTGCTGAGGGTATGGTCGGCGGACAAGTAGGAGATATAGAAGGGGAAGGAAAACAGCTTTCCAAAGAGGATCTTGAATACATTCACGTCCATAAAACAGGTAAAATGCTTGAGGCAAGCGTTTTAGTCGGTGCACATCTTGCAGGCGCTGATAAGGAACAAATTGAGCTTTTGACTGGTTTCGCTTATCACCTAGGGCTTGCTTTCCAAATCCGTGATGATATTTTAGACGTCGAAGGCGATGAAGAACTTATTGGCAAGCCGCTTGGAAGTGATGTAGATAATCATAAGAGTACATATCCTGCTCTTCTGACAATGGAAGGCGCGAAAAAAGAACTGATATATCATATTACTGCTGCTAAGGAAAAACTCGCCCAATTATCACTCCAAACAGGACTGCTGGAGGAAATGACAGATTTAGTCGCAAATCGAAACAGCTAAAATATGTTTAAAGAATGATTGCAAGGGTATATGGGGAAAAATAGCTATTATAAGACAAATTAACCATGTTACATAAAAATATGCGTAATCAGGACCGTTATCACTTTGTGTTAGCGGTTATTTTTAGGAGCTTTATGTTAAAATAATCTTGTATGCTTTCATTTATTCGGAATTATGGTAGGAATTTTGCCTTCATTTTTACTATATTCTTACTACCTAGTAAGAACTATATAGAATTACTTCCTATTAAGGTTGTTTGAATGGTATAATACATATTTAATATGTATAGCTAATAAGCAGAAAGATCATGCATAAGCATACATAACAAAAATTTAATTCATAAAAAGGTAATATACAAAAGTTCTTAATATAAGCTTTAAATTGAATGAAAGAGAGTTGTTTACGATGGATTTATTGTCAATAAAGAATCCAGCCTTTCTCAAAGACTTATCGATCGAAGAACTCGAGAAGCTGAGTGAAGAGGTTCGTCATTTTTTAATAAATAAACTGTCGAATAAAGGCGGACATCTCGGTCCAAATCTTGGTGTAGTCGAGTTGACAATCGCTTTGCATAAGTGTTTTGACAGTCCAAAAGACAAGTTCATTTGGGATGTAGGACACCAATCTTATGTGCATAAAATTTTGACGGGCAGAGCGAAGGATTTTGATACGCTTAGACAATATAAAGGGTTGTCAGGCTTCCCAAAAATGAATGAAAGCAAACACGATGTTTGGGAGACAGGTCACAGCTCTACATCGTTATCAGCAGCAATGGGTATGGCAGTTGCGAGAGACTTGAAGAAAGAAGATTCTTTTGTGGTACCAATTATTGGTGATGGTGCACTAACAGGCGGAATGGCATTAGAAGCATTAAACCATATTGGTGACGAGAAGACAAATATGATTGTTATCCTCAATGACAATGAAATGAGCATCGCGCCAAATGTTGGTGCATTGCATCATGTACTTGGAAGATTAAGGACAGCTGGTAAATACCAATGGGCAAAAGATGAGTTGGAAATGCTGATGAAAAAAATTCCAGCGGTTGGCGGAAAGCTTGCAGCGACAGCAGAAAGAATTAAAGACAGCTTAAAATATCTGCTTGTTTCCGGCGTGTTTTTTGAGGAGCTTGGCTTCACATACTTAGGTCCTGTAGACGGCCATAATTATGAAGATTTAATGGAACATTTGAATTATGCAAAGAAAACGGAAGGTCCTGTTCTCCTGCATGTTCTTACAAAAAAAGGCAAGGGATTTTCCCCTGCTGAAAAGGATAAGGTTGGAACTTGGCATGGAACAGGTCCTTATAAAATTGAGACAGGTGCATTGGTGAAACCTGCTAATACTGCGCCTGCCTGGAGCAAATTAGTGAGTGATACTGTGCTCAAGCTTGCCAGACAGGATGAAAGAATAGTCGCAATAACACCTGCCATGCCTGTTGGCTCTAAACTTGAAAGTTTCGCAGCAGAATTCCCTGACAGAATGCTTGATGTGGGGATTGCTGAACAACATGCTGTCACACTTGCAGCCGGGCTTGCAACTCAGAATATGAAGCCATTTTTAGCGATTTATTCAACATTTCTGCAAAGAGCATACGATCAGATGCTTCATGATGTGTGCAGGCAAAATTTGAACGTCTTTATCGGTATTGACCGCTCTGGTCTTGTAGGGGCGGATGGAGAGACACATCAAGGTGTGTACGATATTTCCTTCCTTCGTCATATGCCAAACTTAGTAATTATGATGCCTAAAGACGAGAATGAAGGACAGCATATGGTTCACACCGCTCTTTCGTATGATGATGGACCGATTGCGATGCGGTTCCCAAGAGGTAATGGTCTTGGTGTGCCGATGGATGAGACATTACAGTCGATTCCAATTGGAACTTGGGAAGTGTTGAGAGAAGGAACCGATGCAGCCATTTTGACATTTGGTACAACTATCGGGATGGCGATGAGCGCTGCAGAGATTCTAGAAAAGCAAGGAACATCTGTTAAAGTCATTAATGCAAGATTTATTAAGCCAATGGATGAGAATATGCTCAATGAATTGTTCAAACTCCAAATGCCAATATTAACAATAGAAGAAGCGACACTGCAAGGTGGCTTTGGCAGCTATGTCCTTGAATATGCTCAAGAGGCAGGCTTTGGTTCAACTGTAATTGACAGAATGGGGATTCCGGATCAATTTATAGAGCATGGAGATGTTGATTCCTTATTAGCAGAAATTCACTTAACGACAGAAGAAGCAGTTAAAAGAATTAACTCGATTGCGAGAAAAAAACAAAAAAGGGCTTAGATAATAGATGAAGAAAGAACGCATTGATGTTTTATTAGTCGAACAGGGATTATTTGAAACAAGAGAAAAAGCAAAAAGAGCTATTATGGCAGGGATTGTTTATTGTGATGAGGAGCGATTAGATAAGCCGGGAGAAAAAATTCCGGCTGAATCAAAGCTCACTGTAAAAGGTAAAACATTAAAATATGTGAGCCGTGGAGGCTTAAAACTCGAAAAAGCACTGGAGGTTTTCGACTTAACAGTTCAAGACAAAGTGCTACTTGACATAGGTGCCTCCACTGGCGGATTTACCGATTGTGCCCTGCAAAATGGTGCGAAAATGTCTTATGCATTGGATGTTGGCTATAATCAGCTTGCTTGGAAGCTTAGACAAGATGAGCGAGTAGTTGTAATGGAGCGCACTAATTTCCGATATGTTACTCCTGCAGATTTAGAAGGTGAAATGCCGGATTTTGCCTCCATTGATGTTTCCTTTATCTCTTTAAAGCTGATTCTACCTGTGTTAAAAACACTTCTTGTGTCTGGCAGTGATATTGTTGCATTAGTTAAACCGCAGTTTGAAGCCGGCAGAGAGCAAGTTGGCAAAAAGGGGATTGTCAGGGATAAAAAGGTTCATATGGAAGTACTTGAAACAATAATTGAGTTTTCTAAAAAAGAAGGTTATCAAATCAAAGATTTGTCTTTTTCACCGATTACAGGCGGAGACGGAAATATTGAATTTCTCCTACATTTATATTGGTCTGAAAAGCAGAACGGAGAGTTTCAGGTCCATATAAAAGATGTCGTTGATCAAGCACATGAGGAACTGAAAAAAGCAAAGCAGTAAGTTAATAGGGACTCTTCTGAAAGGAATAAGTTCAGCTTATTCCTTTTTGGATTGCAAAATAATACATACAAATTATAGAATAAAGATACAATGAGATTACAACGATTAAGAAGGTTTTTGTCAAAGAATGGCGAAATATAGGAGTGCAGACTTAAAAGATGCATTTTTTGCTGAAGAAATATAGCCTGTGATTAGCAAGAATATTAAACATCTGGTAATCGAAAATCAAAAAAAGTGGACAAAGTTTCCATTGAAGGAATGATAGATATGAATAAAGGCCAAAGGCATATAAAAATAAGGGATATAATATCAAATAATGAAATAGAAACACAGGACGATCTTGTTGATGAGCTGAAGAATGCTGGTTATAATGTGACGCAAGCAACTGTTTCAAGGGATATTAAGGAACTTCATCTTGTGAAGGTGCCTTTGCAGGACGGTCGCTATAAATACAGTCTGCCTGCAGATCAACGCTTTAATCCGCTACAGAAGTTAAAAAGGACACTTATGGATGCATTTGTGAAAATTGATTCTGCAGGAAACTTACTCGTTTTGAAATCACTTCCGGGCAATGCCCAGGCAATTGGTGCGTTGATTGATAACCTAGATTGGGATGAAATTTTGGGGACAATCTGCGGAGATGACACATGTCTTATTATTTGCCGTACTGAAGAAGATGGACAAAAGATTACGGACCGCTTTCTTGATATGTTGTAAAAGAGGTGACATATTTTGCTTAATGAATTATCAATCAAAAATTTTGCCATAATCGAATCGCTTTCTGTCTCTTTTCAAAAAGGACTGACTGTTCTTACGGGGGAAACAGGAGCTGGTAAATCCATTATTATTGATGCGATTAATTTGCTTGTAGGTGGAAGGGGCTCTGCTGAATTCGTTCGCCATGGTGAGGAAAAGGCGGAAATAGAAGGACTTTTTTACATTGAAAATGGACATCCTTGCTTCCGGAAAATGGAGGAATTCGGAATAGATATTGAGGAAGGAACCATTATTCTTAGAAGGGATATTTCTGTTTCCGGCAAAAGCGTGTGCAGAATTAATGGAAAGCTCATTACGATATCCACCTTGAGAGAGATAGGCTCCAGCCTAATCGATATCCACGGTCAGCACGAGCATCAGGAATTAATGGATGAAACGAAACATCTCATGCTACTTGATACGTATGCAAGCACAGAGCTCGCTCCTGTGTTAAAAGAGTATGAGACATTATACCGCTCTTATGCCCAAACACAAAAGAAGCTCATGAACTTGACAGAAAATGAACAGCAGATGGCCCATCGTTTAGATTTATTAACATTTCAGCATCAGGAAATTATCAATGCCGACCTGCAAAAGAATGAGGATGAAGAATTGCTAGAGGAGAGGAAAAAGCTCAGCAATTACGAAAGAATTTTCGAAAGCCTTCAAACAGGATATACAGCTTTAAAGGGAGAGCAAAAAGGTCTTGACTGGCTCGGAGAAGTGATGGGGCATATGGAAGAAGCTGCCAGTCTTGATCAAGAATATCAAGAAATTGCAGAGTCAGTTTCTAACAGTTTTTACATACTTGAGGATGTTGCAAGCAGGCTCAGAAACAGCCTTGATTATCTCGAGTATGATCCCGAACGGCTGAACAGCATTGAGTCAAGGCTTAATGAAATAAATTCACTAAAGCGCAAATATGGAAAATCTGTTGAAGAAATACTTGAATACGCTGCTAAAATAGAAGAAGAACTGGAAACGCTCCAAAATAAGGAAACACATATAGATATACTTGAAAAAGAATTATTAAGTATTAAAAAGGACTTGATTGTCGAAGCAAACGAGCTTAGTTCTCTTCGTAAAAAAGCTGCAGTCCGTCTGACAGACGATATTCACCAAGAGCTGAAACATCTGTATATGGAAAAGACCGTTTTTGAGGTCAGAATTATGTCAGACGAAGATAATGTATCTAAATCTGGTATGGATGACGTAGAATTTTATATTTCAACAAACCCGGGTGAACCGCTTAAGCCACTGTCAAAAATAGTTTCAGGCGGTGAGCTGTCAAGAATGATGCTTGCTTTAAAAAGTATTTTCTCAAAGCATCAGGGTGTTACTTCGATTATCTTTGATGAAGTGGATACAGGCGTCAGCGGCAGGGTCGCACAGGCGATTGCAGAAAAAATTTCCCAGGTGGCAGCAGGTTCTCAAGTACTGTGCATATCCCATATGCCACAAGTAGCAGCAATGTCGGATACCCATCTTTATATTGCTAAAGAAATTCATGATGGGAGAACTTCGACGACAGTTACTCCGTTGGCAAAACAGGATAAAGTGAAGGAAATTGCCCGAATGATATCCGGAACAGAAATTACCGATTTGACAAAAAAACATGCAAAAGAGCTGTTAAAATTAGCCCAAAAGGTCAAGAATAATGGATAGAACAAGGAAAACCTCTGTTTAACAGGGGTTTTCTATTTTTAACCAGATAATTTTCTAATTAAAATCCGTTATTCAAGTTTTACAAAATTACTATTACTAACCAAAGTGTGCAGGTTTTTTATAGTTTTTACAGTAATAAATGACCACCATGCAGGCAAACTTATATATAAGCCACAAGTTTGGTGAAGAAGCGAGGAGAGTGAATGATATGAAAATGAATTTCCTTAGAAAAATAATTGGTGGAATTCTCCTTGTTTCATTAATATCTTTAAGTTTCAACAAACCCTTTCAACAATATCTTCATATCCCAAAAAGCGTCACTATCTTTGAAGGCCAAAATACAGTGATAAACAGTTCATCCATACCTGCATCAAGCATGATGACAGAGGACAATTCAGTCGTTGCCTTAAGTCAAGATGAAGGGAAGTTTTCGCTGCATGGTGAAGAGAATGGTAAAAACGAAATGGTTTTAGAGCTGGCAGGCTTTCCGATAAAAAAAGTTGATGTGAATGTTTTAAAGGACTTTAAAGTTATCCCTGGCGGACAGTCTATAGGGGTAAAACTAAATACAGTTGGCGTTTTAATCGTTGGCCACCATCAGGTGAACACAGAAAATGGCAAAGCTTCACCTGGTGAAAAGGCCGGCATAAAAGTAGGAGACATGATTACAGAAATCAATGGCAAACAAATCGAAAAAATGGCAGATGTAGCACCATTTGTGCAAAGTGCAGGCGAAACTGGAGATCCGCTTAACTTGACAATTATGAGAGAAAAAGAAAGTATTAAAACAAGATTAATTCCTTTAAAAGAAAAAGGAACAGACACGTATAAATTAGGGTTGTATATTAGAGACTCAGCAGCTGGAATTGGGACAATGACGTTCTACGATCCAAAATCAAAAAAATATGGAGCTTTAGGCCATGTTATTTCTGATATGGATACAAAAAAACCAATCGTTGTCGATGACGGTGAAATATTGCGATCGACAGTCACAAGCATTGAAAAAGGCGAAAACGGCAATCCAGGTGAAAAGCTGGCGAGATTTTCATCTGATAAGGAAGTGATTGGCAATATTACAACAAACAGCCCATTCGGAATTTTTGGTGAACTAAATCGAGGTATTTCTAATGGAGTTATGGATAAAGCAATGCCAATTACCTTATCAGATCAAGTGAAAGAAGGCCCGGCCCAAATCCTAACTGTAGTTGACAATGATGAAGTGAAATTGTTTGATATTGAAGTGGTCAGCTCTGTGCCGCAGAAATTCCCTGCGACAAAAGGCATGGTCATTAAGGTAACAGACAAAGAGCTTCTAAAGAAAACAGGAGGAATTGTGCAAGGAATGAGCGGAAGCCCAATTATTCAGGATGGCAAGCTTATTGGAGCAGTTACCCATGTTTTTGTCAATGATCCTACTAGCGGCTATGGCGTTCACATTGAATGGATGCTGAACGAAGCTGGAATTGACATTTATGAAAATAACAAGCAAAAGGCTTCATAATGAAAAAGAAGCGTACCAATGGTACGCTTCTTTTTTTATAGGTTTGAGAAAATAAATTCAAGCAGCAGACCGATGCCTAGAAACAAGCCGAAGAAAGTGTTTGTTTGGGCTGTTGATTTCATGGCAATCGGAGTTTCACTGCGGCTTCCTTTAAAGCCCTTAATCGCTTGGATCGGCTTTTTAATGCTAAGGAAGACTATTAAAAGCCATGGACTGCTTACACCCAATATAATAATGCCGACAATCCAAACATAGGATATAGCAAATAAAACAGCAAGGAGCTGAACAGCTCTTTCAAACCCCATCAAAATCGCAATTGTTTTTCTGCCACCAAGGGTATCTTCTTCAATATCCCTAATATTATTGGACAGGTTAATGCATCCAATTAAGATTGCAATTGGCACAGAAATTAATATACTCTGTTCATTAACAAAACCTGTTTGAATGTAGAAAGAAATTAAAATGAAGATAGTTCCCATGCATATACCTGAAAACAACTCGCCAAATGGAGTATAGGCAATCGGAAGCGGCCCGCCTGTGTAGAGATAACCAATTGCCATCCCGAGTAAGCCGACAAGGGCAATCCACCAGCTTGTGCTCATACAAATATAAACCCCTAATAAGAGTGAAACAATGTATAAGCTAATTGCTAAATTCATTACCGTTTTCGGCTTCATTCCATGTCTGACAATGGCGCCGCCAATACCTACTGAATCTGCTGTATCAAGTCCTCGAATGAAATCATAGTATTCATTGAACAAATTCGTAGCTATTTGTATAAACAAACAGGCAAACAGCATCGCTAAGAATAATCCAGGATGAATCTGCCCATATTGTAATGCTAAAACTGTTCCGATAAACACAGGAACAAAAGAAGCAGTTAACGTGTGTGGTCTTGTCAGCTGCCACAATACTTTATGTGTGGGCTGAACATTTTTTGCAACATTTTCCATAAAAAAAATCCTTTCTGTAAAACCATTTCTAAATAATACGATATGCGAAAGTCCATCTTTTATAATAACTTAAATTTCCCGTAAGCAACAAGAGCGTATTCATAAAATCGCCATATTTTTTTAGTTATAAAACCTTTTTTTTATCATACTCTTTTCGTTTCTAATCTTTGCTTAAAATTGTCACCATCTTTATACATAAAAGCTTTATTCTAATCGTATAAAGGTTGTATAATAAAAACATAAAGATTTTTCGACAAAAACGCATAGAATGCAGTTAAATGGCGAAAGTGGTCGAAAATGGGAGAATACATGAGAAAAAACGAGTTTTTCTATATTTTTTTATAAAATCAAAGGAATTTTAGTTACTTTGTCGAAATTGTCATTTAGAATAAAAGTATAAATAGAGAGATATTGGATATTGAGGGAGGAAACTATCATTGAAGAAAATACAAGTATGTGTTGTTGATGACAATAGAGAACTTGTTGGATTGCTGGAGGAATACATAAATTCCCAGGAAGATATGGAAGTTGTCGGTGTTGCCCATAATGGTCAGGAGTGTTTAGAACTTCTAGAGGATATACAGCCGGATGTAATGGTTTTGGATATAATCATGCCTCATTTGGACGGGTTGGCAGTTCTGGAGAGAATGAAGCAATTAAATATTCCATCCATGCCAAATGTCATTATGCTAACAGCTTTCGGTCAAGAGGATGTCACAAAAAAAGCGGTTGATCTTGGTGCATCTTACTTTATATTAAAACCATTCGATATGGAATATTTAGCAAGCCATATCCGTCAAGTAAGCGGCAAATCAAATAGTATTGTACGTAAAAGCCACACGTCATCAACAAATTACAGATCACAGCAAGAACAAAAACCTAGAAATCTTGATGCAAGCATTACAAGCATCATCCATGAAATCGGCGTACCTGCCCATATTAAAGGTTACCTCTACTTAAGGGAAGCTATTTCAATGGTGTACAACGATATTGAATTATTAGGCTCTATTACAAAAGTTCTTTACCCTGATATCGCTAAAAAATATAATACCACTGCAAGCCGTGTAGAGCGGGCAATTCGTCATGCAATTGAAGTTGCTTGGAGCAGAGGCAACATCGATTCCATCTCCACTTTGTTCGGATACACTGTCAGCATGTCCAAAGCAAAACCAACGAACTCAGAATTTATCGCAATTGTGGCAGATAAGCTGAGATTGGAGCATAAGGCTTCTT
>JAPSHL010000102.1 GCA_031179905.1 Bacillus sp. (in: firmicutes)
CAGCGTCTGCGAAACTTCAGTCCTTTCCCTGCGATAAGTCAACATCACCTCACTACGTTCGGTGTGTTTCCTTTATCTCAGTCGAGGCCTTCCAGTTTCTCCGCCGCTAAACGGTCACCCTTCACTTGTCGTTGTCCAGTTGCAATGGCCTAACGCCTAATGGACTTCACCCTTCTCCTTGCGATAAGTCAACATCTACTCCCTAACGGTCGCAGTGTATCCTTTATCTCATACGTAGCGCTCCAGTCCATACGGCGTTAAACAGGCCATCTCCACTTTTCTGTAAATTCTAATAATATATTGACTATGTTGTTGAAAAGTAGTATAAATAATTAAAACGTCATAAAACGTATTAAATAATACATATGGTTGCTAAGATGGAGGGGATCTTTTTGAAGAAGAGCTTTGTGGGGATAGTTATGCTGGTTGTATGTATGGTTGGTTTGGCTGGCTGTGGTCAGAGTGCGTCTAGTGTTGGAGACGATAAGAAGCAATTGGTGATGGGAACTTCGGCGGATTATGCTCCGTTTGAGTATATTGATACAGCAACAAGTGAGGAAATCATCGGTTTTGATGTAGACCTTGCGAAAGCTCTTGGTGAGAAGCTTGGGTATGAGATTGTTGTGAAGGATATGGATTTCAGCGGCTTGATTACATCACTGCAATCGGGAAAGGTTGATTTCGTCATGGCTGGTATGGAGCCCACTCCTGAACGCAGTAAAAATGTCGATTTCACGGATTCTTATTTCCGCAGCGATATTTCTATGGTTGTTCCAAAAGATGGGGATGTTCAGTCATTTGAGGATATCAAAGGAAAGGTAGTCGGAGTGCAAATAGGCTCCATTCAAGCGGAGAAAGCAGTAGAGTTGCAGAAGGAAGTTGATTTTAAAATAGAGAATAGAGACAGAGTGCCTGACTTGGTGGAAGAAATCAACAGTGGCCGTTTTGATGGAGTATTAATGGAAGATGTTGTTTCGAAGGGATATATGAAAAACAATGATAATCTTAAAGTTATCCCTATACCAAATAATGAAACCGGTGGTGCGTCTATTGCATTTCCAAAGGACAGCGAGTTGACAGAAAAATTTAATGGTGAATTAGCAGCAATGAAAGAAAATGGGGAGATGGATAAACTCGTTTCTAAATGGTTTGGTGGAGTGAAATCAGTAGATGAAGAGTGAGAAGTATAATATAGAAGAAACTAGGAAAAAAGGGAATGCAGATTAGTCTGCGTTCCCTTTTTCATTGGTAAGAATGTAAAAACTCAGAAAAAAATATATTCATTGTAAAAAATAAAAAAACATGTAAGATTTTCTTACTATTTTATACAATTCTGAATAATTATATTATATAATCAACTTGAATAAACAACATTGTCCAAACAAACATATTATTTGAACATGTTTGTTCAAAAGAAGTGCATTTTCCACAATCAGCATGAATAAAATGGAGCAAGAGGCTTGAGAACAAGGAGGATTGACGTAAAATGGAAGCGCTTATGAGGAATATGTTTCAGTCATTAGCAAA
Source organism: Bacillus sp. (in: firmicutes) (assembly GCA_031179905.1). Taxonomy (GTDB): domain Bacteria; phylum Bacillota; class Bacilli; order Bacillales; family Cytobacillaceae; genus Niallia. The sequence goes on from JAPSHL010000102.1 coordinate 1,528, forward strand.
AAATCAGCCAGCCAATAAACTTGCGAAAAAATATGGGCTTCGTTTAGGTGCTGCAAGATTTGTTGCAGGTGAATCAATTGGGATGGCAATTGATGCCGTGAGAAGATTGAACAAGGAAGGAAAGGTCGTGACACTGGACCATCTAGGTGAATTTATATCAACTGAAGCAGAGGCAGTAGAATCTGCGGCAATGTGTATGCAAACTTTGGATGCCATTGCCGAAGCGAAAGCAGAATCTAATCTTTCTCTGAAATTGACTTCCCTTGGATTGGATATCAGCAGGGAGTTATGTATGAAAAATATGCGAAATATTCTCGACCGTGCAAAGTCTTACGGAAATTTCGTGAGAATCGATATGGAAGATTATAGTCATTGTCAGGAATCAATTGATATTTACAAGGAACTTCGTCAGGAATATGACAATGTCGGGATTGTTCTCCAGGCATATTTATACAGAACCGAAGGAGATATTGCTGATCTGAACAATCTTCACGCTAATCTTCGGCTTGTTAAAGGAGCATATAAAGAATCACCGAGCGTAGCTTTTCCAGAAAAAAAAGATGTCGATGATAACTTTAAAAAAATCATCGAACAGCATTTGCTTAACGGTAACTATGCTGCTGTAGCGACACATGATGAGGCAATGGTCGAATATACGAAGACAATTGTTAAGCAATATGGCATTCCGAAAGACCAGTTTGAGTTTCAAATGCTGTATGGAATTTGTGAAGAACTGCAAGACAGACTTGTGAGGGAAGGCTATAAAGTCAGGGTTTATGTTCCTTACGGTATTGACTGGTTCGGCTACTTCATGAGGAGGCTCGCCGAAAGGCCGGCCAATGTTTGGTTTATAGTCAAGAACTTTTTTAAGTAAACATAAAGTTTAGTAATTTCATCTAAATCATAAAAAAGGAGACGAAATATTATGACGACAACTGTACCATACACAACTTTTAAAAACGAGGCATTGACTGATTTTACAGCTGAAGAAAATAAAACCGCAATGCATGCAGCATTAGCAAGAGTGAAGGCGGGGCTTGGGAAAAAGTATCCGATTGTTATCGGCTCGGAAAAATTTTTTGTTGAGGAAGAAATAGTCTCAGTGAATCCTGGCAATGTAGATGAAGTGGTTGGCACTGTGAGTAAGGGGTCTACAAAATTGGCAGAAAAGGCTATGCAAACAGCATTAGCAACGTTTGAAACGTGGAAAAAGGTAGCGCCAGTTGAACGAGCATCCTACTTGTTTAAGGCTGCTGCCTTAATGAGAGAGCGTAAGCACGAATTTTCATCCTATCTTGTTCTTGAGTCGGGAAAATCTTGGATAGAAGCAGATGCAGATACGGCAGAAGCTATTGATTTCTTAGAGTTTTATGGCAGAGAAATGATTCGTTTAAGTGAAACCAGTATTCATCAGCCGCTCACAAAGATTCCTGATGAAGATAATCAGATTACGTATATTCCGCTAGGTGTCGGCATTGTCATTTCGCCGTTTAATTTCCCGCTGGCAATTATGGCTGGAACTACAGTTGCTGCTATCGTATCAGGCAACACGGTTATCTTAAAGCCTGCTGATGCAACACCGGTGATTGCTGCTAAGTTTGTCGAATTGATGGAAGAGGTCGGCTTGCCTGCTGGTGTATTGAATTATTTGCCTGGTGATGGCATTGAAGTAGGCGAATATTTAGTTGAGCATCCAAAAACACGCTTTATCTCGTTTACAGGTTCGAGAGCAGTTGGCTGCAGAATTTATGAACGTGCTTCGAAAGTACAAGAAGGTCAACTCTGGTTAAAACGTGTGATTGCCGAAATGGGTGGAAAAGATGGAGTGGTAGTTGATGAAACAGCTGACCTAGATGCTGCTGCTGCTGCGATTGTCGCTTCTGCATACGGTTATCAAGGTCAGAAATGTTCTGCAGGTTCTCGCGCTGTTATCGTTGAGTCTGTTTATGACGAAGTGGTCAGCAAAGTAGTGGAACTAACAAAAGGCCTTGCTATCGGCTTGCCAGAAGAGAATTATCCAGTTGGACCTGTCATCGATAAAAAGTCATTTGACAAGATAATTGGCTATATTGAAATTGGCAAACAGGAAGGTAAGCTACTTACTGGAGGGAAAAGGGCGAATGGAAACGGGTTCTATATTGAACCTACAATATTCGCAGACGTTGACCCGCAGGCACGCATCATGCAGGAAGAGATATTCGGACCAGTTCTTGCCATTGCGAAAGCGGCAGATTGGCAGGAGGCAATTGCCATTTATAATGACACTGAATACGGACTTACAGGTGCATTTCATTCACAAGATGACAGCAGAATAAATTATGCACTTGAAAATATGCATTGCGGAAATCTTTATATAAATAAAAAATGTACAGGTGCACTTGTAGGTGCCCATCCATTCGGTGGATTTAATATGTCTGGGACTGATTCGAAAGCTGGCGGTTATGATTATCTGCTATTATTTACACAAGCGAAGTTGACATCTAGAAAAAAATAATATAAAAATAATAGACTAGGAGATGTGCTTTTCATTGGGCATCTCCTATTAAGCGAAAAAAATATAAAAATACATATTCGCTTAAACATTTATTGGTTTTTGCTTTTAATAGAATGAATATTCCGAATTGGCAAAGAATCAAATGGGGATAAAAGGACTTCTTAGATTAGAGAATGGAGGATGGGGACTTGAATACACAAATTTTAATTTCGATTGCAATTTATATGGTTGGAATGCTTGTAATCGGCTACTTCGCCTATAAACGTACAGCAAATCTGGAAGATTATATGATTGGCGGAAGGTCGCTTGGACCTGCTGTTACTGCATTAAGTGCAGGGGCTGCTGACATGAGCGGCTGGCTGCTTATGGGGCTTCCAGGAGCAATGTTCACCCAGGGGATAAGTGCATCTTGGATTGCAATTGGCTTAACGATAGGAGCCTATTTAAACTGGCTTTATGTAGCTCCGCGCTTACGGGCATACACCGAAGTAGCCAATAACTCTATGACAATTCCAGCTTTTTTGGAAAATAGATTTAAAGATAAGTCAAACATATTGCGTCTGACATCAGGATTAGTCATTATTATCTTTTTTACGTTTTATGTTTCATCAGGAATGGTATCAGGCGGGGTTTTATTTGAGACGACGTTTGGTGTACATTATCAGGCAGGACTTTGGATTGTTGCTGCAGTCGTTATTGCCTACACATTGTTTGGCGGATTTTTAGCAGTAAGCTGGACAGATTTTGTTCAAGGCTTGATTATGGTTATCGGGCTTGTGCTTGTACCTATTGTGACCATTATGAAGGTTGGCGGTATAGGTACTGGCTTTGACACAATTAAAGAAATTGATCCGAAGCTGTTTGATATTTTCAAAGGAACGACAGTTCTCGGCATTATATCCTTGGTTGCCTGGGGGCTTGGGTATTTTGGTCAGCCGCATATTATCGTTCGTTTCATGGCGATTTCTTCTGTGAAAGAAATTAAAAAGGCAAGGCGAATCGGAATGAGCTGGATGATCTTTTCTGTCGGTGGTGCTATGTTTACAGGGTTCCTCGGTCTTGCCTATTATTCTCAACAAGGGTTAGATATAAGTGATCCAGAGACAATCTTTATTAAATTGAGTGAAATTCTGTTTCACCCGCTTATTACTGGCTTCCTGCTTGCAGCAATTTTGGCGGCTGTTATGAGTACAATTTCTTCTCAATTATTGGTAACAGCAAGCTCTCTGACAGAAGATGTTTATAAGACATTCTTCAAACGCACGGCAAGTGAAAAGGAACTGTTGTTAATCAGCAGACTTGCTGTGCTTGTTGTATCTGTTATTTCTGTATTCCTTGCCTTTAGTAAGAACGGTACGATTCTTTCCCTAGTAGGATATGCTTGGGCAGGGTTTGGTGCTTCCTTTGGCCCAGTCATCCTGCTGAGTCTTTCCTGGAAAAGAATGAACCGATGGGGAGCTCTAGCTGGTATTATCGGCGGAGCTGTGACAGTAATCGTATGGTCAAGTATAGAAGTTCTTAAACAGAATCTGTATGAAATAATTCCTGGATTTATTGTTGGTCTTGTAAGCATCTGGGTTGTCAGTTTGCTTACAGAAGCACCAAACGCTAAACTAGTAGAGAATTTCAACGAGTATAAGCAATCAGTTTAAAGGCTGATAAATAGAGAAAAAGCTGATTTTGTAACACGACAAATCGGCTTTTTCTTTCATATGCATTTTCTTTCACTCTAGCAGTAGAAAATGGAGCCAATGGTATGGTAAAGTTAGTAAAAAAGCTTGAAAGGGTAATAGTATGTTCGAACATGCACAAATACAGCTTGACCGCTCTTTTGCGGTTTTAGACAAACAGGCGCCAATAGCTGAGATAAAATCGAAACTTCGTGAGTATAATTTTGTCGTTGTGACAGGCGGAACATACTTTATAATCGGCAATTATGAGTACGAAATAATCGCATTAGCTCACCAGTCTGCTAACATTGGCGGTTGGCTTAAGCAGCTTGGTTGGCTTCCATCTTTCTCTGCTACTAAAGGGGAATTGCCTATTAAAGCTGATTGGCGCCGTCCTGTGCTTTGGCTGGAGGATGGTATTCCGGCTGGGATTATCACGGAAAGTACATGGATAAATATGCTTGAAGCAGAGTGCGGGCAAACTGCTGCTTATTTTCATACATTGGCTGAAACGATAAACGATTCGGTAACGGCTGTCGACGAGGAAGGTACTGTCGTTTGCTGGAATACAACCGCAGAGGAAACCTATAAAATAAAAAAAGAGCATATTGTCGGGGCAAAACTTGCCAGTCATTTTCGCGATGAATCCATTGTGCTAAAGCAGATACTAAATGAAGGGTATCCAGTTAGAGGCCAGTATCATAGACCTAATGCTGATACACATGTGCTGATAAACGCAACACCAGTCATCTTAGATAACAAGATTATCGGCGGAATTGCATCAGAGCATGATATCACAAAAATGATCAGGCTTAATGAAGAGTTGGATTCTGCTTCGTCATTGCTTGTTCAAAAAATAAATCCATTTTTATCCTTTGACAGCGGAAGTCCTAAGTTTCAGGAATCGCTGAAAGTGGCGCAAAAAATGGCTCACGCTGACATTCCTGTCCTCATTACAGGCGAGGCCGGGTCAGGGAAAGAAATGCTTGCCCAAGCAATCCATTACGGCGGTTCAAAAGCGGATGGTCCGTTCGTTAACATCAATTGTTCCATCATTCCACCAGGGCTGCTAGAAATTGATCTTTTTGGCATCGAAAAAGCATCGTTTACAGAAGAGAAGCAAAACATTATCACAGGAAAAATCGAACAGGCTGCCAATGGCACGATTTTTATTGAAAATATTGATAAAATGCCGCTGGTTTTGCAAGAAAAGCTGCTCATGTACTTAGTGGAAACTGCCTTTTATCGAGTGGGAGGACAGGAGAGAATTTCTTCACCTACAAGGATAATCGCCTCAGCCTCGAGGTCGGTGGAAAGTCTCCTCAAAGATGGTGAGCTGAATGAAAAGCTCTTTTATAAACTATCAGTTATTCATATTTATATTCCGCCATTAAGGACGAGAAATGAGGATATTCCAGCGCTTGTGGAGAAATTTACTGAGGAATTCAGTGTGAAATACAAAAAGCCTGTTCCCGCCATTGATGAAGAAGCACTTGCTGTATTTGTCAGATATAAATGGCCAGGAAATGTAAGAGAACTGCGGAATATGATTGAGCGAATTATCATTTTGCATGATACGGACAGGATTAAGATAGAACATCTGCCTGACAGTCTTATTCACAATAAAGAGGTAGTAGATACGTCATTCCATCATTCTTCAGCTTCCATAGCAAAGGTGGATGAGGCTCAAGAAATTGAAGAAGCACTCAAGAAGACATATGGAAACAAAAGTGCTGCGGCAAATCTTTTGGGAATCTCTCGGGGAACGCTATATAATAAAATAAAAGAATATGGATTAAGCTGATAAATAAAAAAACACGGAGCAGGTGGGACAAATACGTCCGTCCTGCTCCGTGTTTTTTTACGGTTCAAGCTGAAAGAAATGGCGCAGCAAATACGCAAGCCACTTTCCGTTATGGAGATGGCGGATGTTCTCAATAAGCCCGTTAATAAGGGTGGGGCTCATTGTTTGGTTATTTGCCTGCTCGATTAATAAGTGAAGAGATTCCTTGGCATATTCCCCATTGGCAGCTTCTGCATTCGAGTTAAGAAGCTTGATGATTGTTTCCTTGTCTAGAGAATAGTCTTGTTGGAACTCAATCAGATAAGAAAGTTCCTCTGTTATAAACGGTATTGTTTCATGGATGGCGAGCAAGGTAGTTTTTTCTGCCAAAGATTTTGAAAGAAGGCAGACATCTAAAGGGACTTTTGTAAATACAAATAGTTCAGAGTATGTTTTTAAAAAACCTTTAATGCAATACAGTAAATCATATTTCACCTGCTCAGCAGATTTACCATACACTTTTTCTATCAAGTTCAGAATGGTGCTGTTTATTAGCTTATCATAGTGCTTTATTTTCTGTATAAGGTCTGGGCTGACAGAAAAATTATGCTCATTCATAAAAATCTTTCCACGGTCTGAATCTTTTTTAAAAGATGAAAACACAGAGTGATAAAAATTATAAAGAAAATCGTCATCCACTGGCGTATGTTTGACTTGGTAGTCAAGATCGGAAACTAGCTGCTTCATGGCGTTGTCAATCAGTTCGAGAATCAGTTCATCCTTTGATTTAAATGATAGATAGAATGCACCTTTGGAAATTCCACAGCTTTCTGTTATTTGCTGAACGGAGGTTGTGGCAATTCCCTGCTTGGCGAACAATTCTAAAGCGGTGTCCATAATTAATTGTTTTTTTACCATTCTCTATTTTAGCTCCTAGCTATAAATAATTTGACAAATGACTGGCTAGTCAGTATTATATGTAATTAGTTCGATAAAGTCAATAAAGGGTAGGTGCAAAAGTGAAAGGGATAGTTAATTTCGTACTAAAGAATAAGCTTGCGGTTTGGTTATTGACCATTATTATCACAGCTTCAGGTATTTATTCCGGTACACAAATGAAAACGGAGACGATTCCTGATATTTCCATTCCGTACTTAATGGTAACTGGTGTATATCCAGGAGCAACTCCTGAACAAGTAATGAATGATGTATCGATGCCGATTGAACAAGCAGTGGAAGGGCTAGAGGATGTTAAATCAGTCTATTCCAATTCCAGCTCAAGTGTTTCAAGCATACAAGTTGAATACGAGTATGGCATTGACATGGATGAAAAGAAAAGACAGCTCGAGTCTGCATTAGATAACGTAACACTCCCAGAGGATGTAGATGCACCAACTGTATCTGCAATCAGCATGAACATGATGCCGGTTGTTGCATTATCAATTAGCAGCACTGAAGATGATATTGTTGATTTAACATCAACAGTGGAAGATGTAATTCTTCCTGATATTGAGAAGCTTGATGGAGTTGCTTCTGCAACTATTTCCGGCCAGCATGTGGAAGAAGTAGACTTCTCCTATAATAAAGAGAAATTGGCTGAACTGAACTTGACAGAAGATGACGTGAAACAGGTTATTCAAGCAAGTGATATGGCAACATCATTAGGTCTTTATGAATTTGATGAAGGCGAGGAAGCTGTATCTGTTGATGGAAAGTTGACTTCCATAGATGAATTGAAAGACATGATGATTCCAGTAACACCGACAGCTGAAAATCCTTCACCATTTGTGAAGCTCAGCGATATTGCCACAATTGAGGCTGTCGGCAAGGAAGAATCTATTTCCCGTACAAATGGGGAAAATGCGATTGCTATCCAAATCGTAAAAGGTCAGCAAGCTAATACAGTTGATGTTGTAAATGCTGTTAAAGATCTTGCTGAAGATGAAAAAGACAAAATTGACGGTTTAGTAATTGACGTTACACTTGACCAAGGAAAACCAATTGAAGATTCTGTCCACACAATGGTTGAAAAAGCAGTATTCGGCGGTTTGATAGCAGTTCTAATCATCCTGCTGTTCTTGCGAGACATTAAATCTACAATCATTTCGATTGTGTCTATCCCTGTGTCTATTTTCATGGCGTTCTTGCTTCTGAATTGGATGGATATCACATTGAACATTATGACACTAGGAGCCATTACAGTAGCTATCGGCCGTGTAATTGATGACTCCATTGTTGTAGTTGAAAACATCTACAGACGTTTACATTCCAAAGATGAGAAGCTTACAGGGCGTGCGTTAGTGCGTGAAGCAACAATTGAAATGTTCAAGCCGATTCTTTCGTCTACATTAGTAACTGTTGCCGTGTTCGCACCACTGATTTTCGTCGGCGGCATGGTTGGTGAACTGTTTGTGCCGTTTGCATTGACAATGACATTTGCTCTTGGCGCATCTTTAATCGTTGCTGTTACAATCGTACCGGCACTTTCTCACTTCTTATTTAAGAAAAAATTATACAGTGAGAAGACAGAAAGCGGACATAAAGAAGTTGGAAAGCTTGCTTTATGGTATAAAGGACTATTAGATAAAGCATTGAACCATAAAATTATTACTTCTACCATTGCAGTATTGCTTCTTGCAGGAAGCTTGGCACTAACCCCATTGATCGGTTTTAGTTTCATGGGAAGCGAAGAAGAAAAAGTCATGTACTTGACGTATACACCAGAAGCTGGTGAAACAGAGAAGCAAACAGCAGACAATATTCAAGTTGTTGAAGATGAAATGCTGAAGCGTGATGATATTGATACAGTTCAAACATCGATTACAGACAGCAGCAATGCAGACATGACTTCTGCAATGATGGGCGGAGGTGCTGGTGGCGGCCTTATGTACTTGATCTTTGATCCAGACATGAAAAACTTCTCTGAAGTAAAAGAGGATATTGAAACGTATATTGCAGATATTGGTCAGACAGGAGAATGGAAGAGCCAAAACTTCACCTCTATGTCAGGGTCTACAAATGAAATCAGCTATACATTCTACAGCGAAGATTTAACTAAGCTTAATGAAACAGTTCAAGAAGCTGAAGATGTTATGAAGGATAATGACGGCCTTAAAGACGTTTCTTCAAGTGCAGAAGCCGCATATGTAGAACATACATTAAAGGTTGATCAGGAAAACCTCCTACAGTACGGATTGACAACAGGTCAAATTGTTATGGCATTAAGCAATCAAGGTTCAGAGGAAGTTCTGACTACTGTTGAAAAAGACGGAAAAGAACTCGATGTTATTGTAAAGCAAGAAGAGAAAGCTACTCCGAAATCACTTGATGAACTGTTGGATACAGATATAGCAACAGCAACTGGAACGACTATGAAGCTTGAAGATCTCGTGGAAATTGATGAAGGAACAACACTTAATACACTTGATCGAAGCAAAGGTGAGTATTACGCGACAGTTACTGGAACTATTAAAACAGATGATATTTCTAAAGTGACAGCTGAAGTAGATGAAAAAATTAATGATATTGACTTGCCTAGCGGTGTAACGATGGGCGTAGCAGGTGTGTCTGCTGATATGACAGAAACGTTCACACAGCTTGGAGTTGCGATGATTGCTGCAATTGCGATCGTATATTTCATCCTTGTTGTTACATTCGGTGAAGGTGCTGCACCATTCTCGATTCTATTCTCTCTGCCGTTTGCAGTTATTGGCTCGTTCGTAGGGTTGTTAATTGCAGGTGAAACAATCTCTGTTTCCGTGATGATGGGTATGCTGATGTTGATTGGTATAGTTGTAACAAACGCGATCGTATTAGTAGACCGGATCATTCATATGGAAAGAGAAGGTATGAGTTTACGTGAAGCGATCCTTGAGGCAGGTGCAACCCGACTCCGTCCTATCTTAATGACAGCAATTGCCACAATCGGTGCTTTGATTCCACTTGCCATCGGTAACGGCGGAAGCGGAATTATTTCAAAAGGTCTTGGAATTACCGTAATAGGCGGTTTAACTAGTTCAACATTGTTAACACTCCTTATCGTTCCAATTGTATATGAGATACTGTCTAAAATGTTTAAGAAGAATCGTAAACAAGTAGAAGATAACTAATAGTAAGAAAGGGGCAGCCAAGGATTGGCTGCCCCTTTTGTTTGACTACAAAGCACCTTTTCAAAGGTAACTTTTTCTGCTTCTCTTTAAATGTATGATTTTACCTTTCATTAAATAAGGATAGGAGATTTAGTTAGAGTTTCTTTTTCTGATCTTTATCAATGGAAATTTAGGAGATAAGCGATAATGTCATCTGCAAATTTGTTCTAATAATGGTTAGACTACTATTTTTATTAACAAAGGATGGTGATTGGAGCGGATAGGTGAGACTCCTAAAAGATTAGCGAGACAGTGCATGGAACCCCTGCAGCGGGAAATAACATCCCCTTATTTTAGTGTATATAAATAAAAACTGGAAAAAACTTTTTATTAGTTTGTCTATTGTGTTAGTGGAAACTCTCTATTTCTTGCTAAATTACGCTCCATTAAGACAAAAAGCAACAAGAGAAATGAAATTAATAATACTAACTTTTTCATTATGAAAAAATAGAGTAAACAGCTATTTTCGCTCTTTATTTTAATGATTTAATTAACTAAGTTATTTTCAAAACAATAAAATTAACAAAAGTATAAATAATTTACCCTTTGTTTACGAAG
>JAPSHL010000005.1 GCA_031179905.1 Bacillus sp. (in: firmicutes)
CCTGAACATGCTTGAGCTTGGATGAAAGAAAAAGGGCTCATTCGTATTTGCGGCAAACAGCTCATATCTTTCTTTACCTGCCACTAATATATCTTCTTGAAACTTTGCCATAAGAGATCGGACTGTATTCTTATTCCTGTCTACATAGTTGCACTGTAAATGGGCAGCTGCTCCTTTAGCCTTTTCTATCATTTCTTCATTCGTTCTTCCAGCTGTTGTAACAATCATCTTTAAATCACCTTTCTTATTTGCTCCATCCTATTCTAAGTAATTAGAAAGATTAGAGCCTTAAAAAAAGAGAGGCTGTTAGCACATGCCCCTCTTTGCTTGTTCTATTGCTTTAATTAGCAGTTTTGTTCGAAAGCAGATATCAAGTTCTCCATTATCGCTTCCATTGAATTGCCTTCAATATCATAACGAGGGATAAAGTGAACAACCTGATTATCTTTAATTAATGCCATAGAAGGAGAAGATGGTTCAATATCTCCAAAGAACTCCCTCATTCTAGCAGTTGCTTCCTTGTCTTGTCCTGCGAATACTGTGATAAGATTATCTGGCTTTTTGTCTGCCTGCAATACAGCCTGTGTAGCTGCAGGTCTTGCCAATCCAGCAGCACAGCCGCATACAGAATTGACAACTACTAGAGAAGTTCCTTTACTGTTGTTGATAAACTCCTCTACTGCTTCTTCTGTTGTTAATTCCTGAAAACCAGCATGAACAAGCTCTGCTCTCATCGGCTTTACCATTTGTTTCATATATTCTTCGTATGCCATCGACATTTTCTATTTCCTCCTTTATTTATGCATGTGCTATAAGCATACAATACTAAAACGTGTACATGCAACGATATGAAACTTAAAAATGCATTACTTACTCTTCCTTTTATCTTTGTCTAACCTTTTCACTCGAAGAAGACGGCATGTTCTGATAACAGGGCGAATGAGCAGCAGGATGCTTCCTAAAATATATAGGACAGCACCAGTAATTTTCCAGCTTAACAGCATATTGAAAATTGTTCCTAACAAGAACATAAGCCCTATAAGTATATCATTGACCGTATATATCACTTGATATTTATCCTTTAATATTATGGCTAAAGAACCGATCGAGATAACATGATTCTCTTCCTCTGTCTGTTTATTGTTCATAATTTTTAACACCTCGCTAAAGAAAATACTAGTGAACGTATTCCTTTTAACCGGCATTCTAAACACGATAAATACAACAAGAAATATTTTCTAAAGTCAATCCTGTCTGCGTGCTTCTGTCATCTGTTTCCAGACAGATCCCTTTGCCTCTTCTCCCAGCTCAATTCGTTCTATTGCCATTTTAATTTGCAAACTCACCTCAAATTCCGGATCATCTTCATGAGTCTTTAAAGCAGCTAACGCTCTTTCATCTCCCACTTCATACAAGAACATAGCAGCACGCCATCTGACTAGCTTGCTTTTGTCACCTAATGCTTTCATCATTTCATCCATTGCTTCAGGGAAACCTAAATCAGACAAGCAGTCTCCGGCAGTCCGTCTTACTGTTACTGTTTTATCTTGAAGTGCCTTATAAAGGGACGGCAGCACGATTGGATCTTCAATCATTCCAAGGTAAACAGTAGCAAGTCTGCGGATTGACGGCTTTTCATCATCCAATGCCCTAGTTAAGACTGGGATATCATCAACAGTTGGATCCTCACTTTGTTCCAATCTTTGATATCTAATCTTCCAATCTTCATGCTCTAAATCTTGGAATGTCAGTTTGATTTTTTCTCGCTTGGTTATATTTGCTTCTGTCGACTCAGAATTTTTCGCTGCTTCCGCTAAACTTGCAATCCGTTCTTCGGGATAGGCAGCCATTAACTCCTCTTGAACAGCTTGGCCTATTTCGTCAAACTCTCCGTATCGAACACCAACTTCTTGCCATTTTCTGCTGGCAACGACATTGTCATTTGGCATTCTCACCTCAGCAACTGCCTGCATAAATTGCTCGGGTAAGCCGTAGCGCTTTTCCTCTGTTCCATCTGTCAGCTTAATCTGCATCGGAATCCCTTTGTACATTTGCACAAGCACTTTTATTTCACCGTAATGCTCGTTAACTTCCGTTTCTTTTTCTAAACTGTCTGCTTCTTCCCCGAAAGCATTGCGCACTTGGGCAAGCAGCTCTTTCCAATCGTATTTAGCGTTTCTTTCAACTGCCAAGAAATCGGCAACATGGTAAACCCCTCTGATACCTTCTATTGCCAGAATATCCTGAACTACCTTTGGTGCCTCTTCGGCATTTTCTTTTTTATAGTTATTGCTTGTCCCCATCGGCAGCTCCTCATTTAGATTGATTTTCATCGTATTCGGGCTTGGAGTAGGTTCAATTGCAATAATTTTCATCGTTAATCCCCCTCAAAATCATTCATTTCAACGGTCAATTTTCTGCAATCTCAGAAAGATAGCTCCACCGTTCTATCAAATATTCCAATTTCTCATTTAATTCTTCTTGCTCTTTAAGTAACAAATTTGCTTTCTCAAAGTCACTTCCTGTGTTTGCTATTTCTGCTTCAATTTCTTCAAGGCGACTTTCACAATTTTCAATATCACTGTCGATTGTCGCCCACTCTCTTTGTTCATTATAGCTTAATTTTGCTTTCTTCTGTTTAGGCTGCTCTTGCTGTTTCGGCTTTTCCTTCACGGCTTTTTCTGCCTGTTCTTTTTGTTTTTCTGCCTGGAGATATTCGGTGTAATTGCCATAATAGCTGTCAATATTGCCGCCTCCTTGCAGCACTAACAGCTCTTGTGCCACTTTATCAAGGAAATAGCGGTCATGGGATACAGTAATAACGACACCTTTGAACTCATCCAGATAATCCTCAAGCACCATAAGTGTTTGTGTATCGAGATCATTCGTCGGCTCATCAAGAAGCAGGACATTCGGCTCGCCCATTAATATTTTCAGTAAATATAACCTCCGTCTTTCACCACCGGAAAGCTTGCCAATAATGGTTCCATGAGTGTGAGGAGGAAACAGGAATCTTTCGAGCATCTGGGCGGCAGAAATCGTTTTTCCGTCTGTCGTCTCAATAATTTCAGCCGTCTCCTTTAAATACTCAATCATCCGCTTCGATTGGTCCATTTCTTCATTTTCCTGTGTATAATAAGCGATTTTGACAGTTTGTCCAATTACGTATTCACCTTGATCGAGCGGAATTTTTCCTGCAAGAATATTTAACAGAGTTGATTTTCCTGTTCCATTATGCCCAATAATACCAATTCTGTCTCCAGGCTTAACAAGAAGATTGAAATCCTTTAGGATCGTTTTGTTTTCAAAAGATTTTGAAGCAGACACAAGTTCAAAAACCTGTTTTCCCAACCTGCTGCCTTTTAATGAAATATCAAGTTTGCCCTTATCCTGAACTGACGCAAGTTTGTCATCTAATTCTTCAAAACGCTGAATCCTTGCTTTTTGTTTAGTTGATCGGGCTTTGGCGCCTCTGCGAATCCATTCCAGCTCTCTTCTGAACAAATTCTTTTGTTTATCAATAGTCGCTGCCTCGTTCTCTTCCCTGATTGCTTTTGCTTGAAGAAACTCTGCATAATTACCCTTATAACTGTAAAGATTGCCTCCCTCCAGCTCAAACATCCGGTTTGTAACCTTGTCTAAGAAGTAGCGATCATGTGTAACTAACAGGAGCGCACCATTAAATTTACCTAAATAATCTTCCAGCCACTTAACGGCTTCAAAGTCGAGATGGTTTGTCGGCTCATCCAAAATAAGAAGATCAGGTTCTTGAATGAGGACTTGTGCAAGAGAAACACGTTTTTTCTGGCCTCCGGAAAGCTCGCCGATTTTTTTATCGTAAAAGCTGACGCCTAGCTTTGTTAAAACAGTCTTCGTATTTGTATGAACATCCCAGCCATTGTGGGCATCCATTCTTTTTTGAATTTCAAACAACTCGCCGTGAAGCTTATTATCTTCAGGACTTTTTTCCAATCTCAGCAATATTTCCTCATAATTCCGGACCACTTTCCAAACTGGTGCATCACCTGTATACACATAGTCTAAAACATTCATTTCAGGATTTATATCCGGGCTCTGAGAAGAATAGGCGATACGGTAATCTTTCGGTGCGATAATTTCTCCTTCATCTGGTAAATCTATACCTGCCACTATCTTTAGTAGCGATGTTTTACCTGTACCATTAATTCCAATCAGTCCAACTCTTTCTTTTTCACTAATGGCAAAGGAAATGGAATGAAATAATTCTTTTTCCCCGTATGTTTTTGTTAAATTTTCAATTGAAATACTCTTCATAACTACCATTCCATTCTTTATAGAATTCTTCTAAGTAACTTTCCATCAATTGATGCCTTTTCGCTGCAATTTTCCTGGCTGTATTTGTATGGAGCAATTCCTTTAGTTTAAGGAGTTTTTCGTAAAAATGCTGGATGGTGCTAGACTGGCCGTTCCGATATTCTTCTTCTGTCATGTTTTCTCTAGCGTCGACAGAAGGATCATATATGACATGCCCCTTTTTTCCGCCATATGCGAAGGTTCTAGCAATTCCGATTGCCCCAATCGCATCAAGTCTGTCTGCATCTTGAACAATTTTCGCCTCAATCGTTTCCGGCTTGGCATTGTTTCCGCCGCTGTAAGAAACCGTTGCAATTGCCTTAAGGACATGATTTCGTTCGCCTTCTTCAAGAGAAAGGCTGTCTACAAATTGCTCAAGCAGTTGAATACCTTCCTCCTTAGATTCGTTCAGCTTTGCATCTGCCACATCATGCAATAATGCCGCAAGCTCTATAATAAATGGATTTCCACTGTTTTCTTTTTTACAGATAAAAAGCGCAGCATTTCGCACTCTGTCGATATGGTTCCAGTCATGGCCTGTCACATCGCCTTTCAATTTATCTTTTACAAAATTCTCTGTTAATTGAATGATATCCATTATTTTAATTAACTCCTATCTTATCCTACCGAAATATTGTAACACGAAAGGAAAAAATCAACTACAAAACCGACTGAGAAGCATATTTAGGCTTGCTATCCCTCGTTTAAAGATTGCAAGAAAAGCTAAAAAAAGTGGAGTATGTTTAAATGCAAGGATACTACTAAACCAGAATTGACCAGCTTAGATGTACTTAAAGGAGGTTTTCTATTTGTTTCTTACTTGAAAACGGGCTATTTTATAAGCGTGCTCGATGAAGCAGAGCTTTTAATGCTAACAGCAAATTTATCAGAAATGTTGCCCCTAACAGCATCATTAAATGATTGTTTTAGCGAGGATGAAGTGCAAAAAACTGACAAGAAGACCCACTATCACCGTGTTGGTTACAATGAAAGATATGAAAAAAGTATCGAGCTTCTGAAAACTAGTTTACTTCCATTATGCCACAGCAAAATAATCCTGACTGACATATAACTTAAGAATTAACATAAAACAAAAGAGGCTCTTTGCCTCTTTCGTTTACTTTATTCTTCTTAATGTCTAAAGAAATTTCTTGATTTTTGGAAAAACCTTTAATGCAGTGTTATAAAACACATCTTCATGATGCTCTTTTGGTATGAGGTTTTGAATAAATTCAATATATGGGCTAAATGGCGCTAACGGCCAATCTGTTCCGAACAAGAGTTTATCATAGGAGTTGGCATATACTAGTGCATGCCTTAAATGCTGCAGAAATATTCCTTCCTGCGCCTTCTCTAACTCTGCTTTCGCACCAACGACCAATCCTGACAGGTCAGCATAGACATTGCGGTTTTTATACAAAATCTCTGCACCAGTCAATGTCCATGGATCACCAAAGTGGGCCATCATAAAACGAATATTACGATATTTCACGGCAACCTCATCAATAGCAAGAGGATGGGAATATTTTAACAACCCCCTTTCTGAATATGTATCTCCAGTATGAAACACAACTGGCAAGTTATACTTTTCGGCAAGTTCATACACTGAATTGTATACTTCATCATACGCATAAAACGGATAATATCCTAAATATATTTTTATACCTACAACGTGATCCTTTTGAATTTCTCGTTCCAGATCTCGTATTGCATACGCATTCAGCTTGTATGGATTAACCCCAGCACAATATACGATATTAGGCGGCAGTTTACCTCCGAGATCAAGCCCCATCGGCGTTTGGGCTTTATAGTCTGGAAAGCCCATTTGAGGTGTTTCTGTCACGCCCATCCCAATCGCAAGTACAATATTCGCTTCCTTCATTTCTGTTTGGACACCTGAAATGCTGTAATCTACTTTGGACAGTGATTGTGCTGTTTCTTTAAAAGACTCAATATTAGATAGATGTATGTGAGCATCAATAATTTTCATTTTTTCTCCTTTTCCTTTTATTCTATAAACCTATAAATTAATTAAACCGAAGTTGTTTTAGTATTTCCAGCTGATAAGTCGGGACATTCACCTTGTCAAAATAGAGAAAACTTGGCTGAGTATAGACAATATCAGTATCTTTCCTTTCACAATTTGTTGTGGAAATAAGCTGGATGACTTCGTTATTTGTGTAATAATTTGTATTGATTCTGTTTCTGTCTGGGAGAAAATGAAGCTTATCCTCTGAGCCATCGACCTTAATATGATAATCACCATGAAGAGTAATCTCCTGTTCCTCAGCTCCTGAAGTGTATACACGGTTATGCAAACGTTTACCCATAAGCTCCAATGTACAGTCTTTTCTCAAAAACAGATTTGTATGCCAATGCTCTTTTGCCATCTTTTTGCCTGCAGTCTTATGTACTCGAACAAATACTGCAAGGAGCGGCAATCCTGGCATTGTGACATAATATTGTGAAAATGCGAGCCCTCTCCACTGGGGATGGTGAATAACATTTGTATCGATTCTGATACCAGACCAGCTGTTTTCAAAATTATCCTTTACCTGTACAAACTCAAGCGCAGTCGCTTCTTTCAGTATGGAATGAACACTCAAATCAGGCGGGCCTGCTTTCATTCCGCCCGCCCAAGGATTCCACCAGCTTTTCGGAATAAGCTGCGGAAATGCTTGGTCGAGCCATTCTGTTTGGTTTACTTGTAAAGAAAAGATTCCTGGATAATAATCTGGAGCTGCACTAATTTCTAAAACTCCATTATGAAGGCGATATATTTCGTAACCTTCTTTGATCATCATATTCTTTGTGATACTACCATTGGAACAAAATAGGATGTTATCAAAATAGGTGACTCTTTTGTCTGTTTTAATAACTGTAGATAATTTATTGACTCCCTGCCACCTTACTGCTTCTCTAGGAAGATGTTTTGTGGTATTGACTTCCAAACAACTCCCAAAAAATGATGTACCATTAACGTTTAATGTCACCTCTCCATCTGGGAGATTGCTTCTAAAACTTTCAAACTGATAGGATAAAGAATTATTTGCTTCATGTATAGGATTTCCCCCATTTAATAGCAGTTCAAAATCTTTACGGATGTCTCTATATGGGGACGCAATACCTGCTGCGGCAGTTTCTACTTCCCTCCAATTTATAAATGCTCCGATGGAGATATAAAGAGGCGGGAAACAGCTGTAATTATTGCCCTGACCTTTTACATGGGATTCAAGATGCATTTTCCAGCCTTCCATCCTTATCTTACTGTCTGCAGTCCAATACATACCAATCGGGCTTGTTTGTTCTTGAGAAAAATACCAGTTGCTGCTGATGTCTTTTGAGGCAATGTCCCGCGGTTCAACCATATCAGCTTCCTTGAACACAACAACTTCCCCTTTTAATGGCAAGTAAACCTCTGCCCAGTCATGATAGAAGGTTTCCTGTAAATGTACATTAGATTGCGCTAATTTGTTTTCAAGTACTACCCATCTTTTCACAATCCCTTCTGCAAAAAGCTGGATGTTAAGCTTTATTTGACTGTCTGGATGTTCAGTAGATTGATAATGAAGAGTGAGAATAATAGATGTCTTTTCATAGGAGGTTTCCACTTTGTATGGATTGCTTTTCGACAGCTCATTTGAGTAGGGCTTCCCTAGCATCGGGGCGAATATTGCGAACGGTAATTTCTCCGTCCGATTGGTACCCGCTGTCATTATATTATCAGTCTTACTGATATTTACTTGGTAAATACCATTAAATATATGAAAGTCTTTTTTTGTTTCAGCAAAAAATCTTTCGCCAATTCCCTTTAATGCCAGAGAAATTGGTTTCATGACAGTAAGTTCACCACTTTGCCATTTAACTTGGCATTTAATGTTATCCTGGCAGAAGCCTAAAGTTAATACTGTTGCAGGTATTGAAACGAACACTTTTTCTTTTCCTTCTAGAACCATACTGCGTGATGTGTCATGAAAGGATACATACTTATTGTCAGGAAGCTTGATTTCAGCATGAACAGATTCAGTCAGATTATTTTCGATTTCTAGATCAAGGGCAAGCTCGAAACCTTCTTGGAGTGCATAATGAATCGGTTTAGCAATGACTGTGACAGGAGTTTTTGGTGAAATTCCGAGTTTAAATGTTGTCATACTACCATTTACTGTTACATTAACAGAAATAGTCGGAAATGTTTTTCCCTTTTCCGCTTCGGCACCTTCAGTTAAAAAGAATGTATCTGTGACCGTCACTTCCTCATCAACTGAGAAACAATGCGTAAAATCGCAAACAACTCTTTCACCTGTACAGGACGATACCTCAATTTCAAGAGGATTTCCAGATTTGTTCTTTATATAACAAGTTACTTCATGTTCTTGTCCTTCAAGCAGTTCATGATTAGGCAAAGACAAATCAATTATGAAATTATCTGTTTCGATTGCACATAGACCTCTGCCTGTTTTTTCGAAGCTCGCTTTTAAGAAAGTTTCTTTATTTACCCATTCATAGTCATAATAGGTAAACCCGTTCATAAGCCTTCCATCCGGCTTTAAGTCCAACGTACGCAGCATGTCCTTGTACCAGTCGATTTTAGCCATATAAGGAGCAAGCAGTTTGTCATTTAATATTGTCGGGATAAAGTTCATTAAATGAGTATAGCTGTCTTCATCTTCCCAAAAAAAGCCGCAACGCTTGTAGAGGGGCACAGCTTTCGTATTACCTGCCCATGTGTATAAGTCGAGCCTTGGCCATTTTTTATTAACCACAACTTGTAATGCATGAAGCAGCAGCAGTTTACCGACTTTTTTTCCATGGTAGTCTGGCCGGACATTTAAAAGCGGAATATACAGAGACCCGATATCCTCTTTATACACAGAAAGTCCGCAATAGCCCACAACCTGAAACTCATTTATCGCTAAAAAAGTATGCAGATTATCTGTACTTCGATGCTGATCAATAATCTGTTCTTCTGTTTTGACATTGCCGCCCCAAGCCTCTTTACTTTCATTCCACATCTTTGCAACTCCAGCGGCAAACCGATCCTCATACTCTACAATCTGAATGTCAGCAATGGTATTATGGATTGTCATTATTGAATCACCTTTTTCGTCAAAATGTAATGGATGGAAATGCTTATCCTCCCTTATATCATATGTACTAAAAATCCTTTCCCATCCTAATTTCTATCGTATTATGCATGGAAATTATTGTAAAGCTAATATCGCAAAATGACAGAAACTATTAATCAACAAAACTAGACAAACCTCGCTAAAGGAGAAATTTTTTTAATAGCGAACTAGTATTAAAGTCGAAAAAGTTTTTTGTTCTTGGTCTTTTTTATTCTATCAAAACAGAAAGGTGATGAAGCATAATGAAGGAACAAGGGAAAGAATTGGTTGCTGCCAAGGAGGAAATTTTATTAAGTGTTAAGGAGGCAGCTATTGCGATCGAAGAAAGCCCTGGTGTTGTACGCAACTGGCTTAGGGAGCTGAAAGGAGTCATTCCAGCGATTGTCGGCGAACACGGATACCGCTATTTCGATCCTCATGCCATGGAAGTATTAGAAAAGATAAAAAAGCTGCGAAATGAGGACAAATTATCGCTCAGAGAAATTGAAGATGTGCTTATTGACACCACACCGCAAGTCTCGCAGCAACAAGCAGAAGTACCGTCAGAAAAGCTGTTGGAAGAGCTGAAGAACACAAAAGAACAGCTCGAACTGCAAATCAATTTCAATTCTGTTCTTGTTCAACAATTGAAAAAGCAGCAAGAACAAATGGATCAACAGCACGAATTTATTGAAACACAAAAAGAACAGATTGCTGCACTTAATGCTGCTGCGGAACAACAATACCTACACACATATGGTACAAGGAAAAGCAAGGATGAAGTGAAGGAAGAAACGAAGGAAATGCCAGTAAGAAGAGGATCAATATTCCGCTTGTTTTCCTATCGGTAAAAATCCGCGGATGATGGCGTTTGTATGGACTGCTGTCCGCCTTTTTCTATACAAATGCCATCATCCCTGCTTTCTTTTTAACCAGAAAACAAAGCACCTGCAGCACCGCAAAATTGGCCTTCCTGCAAAAACAGCTGACCCTTCGGAAATAAATAGTCAAAAGAAGAAATTATATGTTTTAATGGCGAATTTACAGAAACAGCTCCTCCTGCATATATGATTTCGTCTATGTGATGAAGGGTGCTTGCCTGCTGTGTCAGCAGTACAATTGTTTCGGCTGCCATTTGAAAAAGTGATGCTATTGTATCTTCCTTGCTCGCATCCTTTGAATTTCCAAAGCCAAAATTACTTGCCGTTAAACTTCCGTTGACACCAATATTCTCTTTATATAAATCCTTAACAAGTATATCAACCTTTTCCTTGCTGCCTTTAGAAGCAAGCTCTGTAATTTCAGAAAAATCCTGTACACCTGCCAACAATTGTGCAAGCCCCATTATCGTCCCTCCACCAATTCCGCTTCCTAGGACCCGAGAATGACTGCTATTTGAAATCTTAAACCATGAAGTACCAGTTCCGATATTAACAAGGAGGAATTCATTGCTGGTTTTAGGAGTTCCCCTGTTTTTAAGCCACTTTGCACCAGTACAGACAGCATCAAATTCAGGAACAATTTGCGAGTTGGAAAAAGCCGCCTCTTTTATATAAGCAGCTTTGCTTCCTGTAAGCGCTATGTGCGTCCATTCAAACAGCTTCAGCCATTGAAGTACTGCATCGATTTCTGAATTGGGGTATTTTCTAAAATGAATTCTACCATTCTGCTCTAATGCAAGTTTAATCATTGAACCGCCTGCATCAATGCCGATTTCAGCCAACTTACACCCTCCTTTTTGTTAAAGAAAAGGAAGAACAGAATAATCCATTCTTCCTTCTGTTTATTATAATAATTTTTCAATATCCTCTTTCATTTCAAAGGGAGAAGCATTTGGAGAATATCGTTTAACGACTTTGCCTGAACGGTCCACTAAAAATTTTGTGAAATTCCATTTAATTGCCTTAAGACCCATCGCACCAGGTGCCTCATTACTTAAATGCTTATAAAGAGGATCTGCATTTTTGCCGTTAACATCAATTTTTGCAAACATGGGGAATGTAACACCATAATTCAACTCGCAAAATTCGAGGATTTCATCCTCTCCGCCAGGCTCCTGATTCATGAATTGATTGCAAGGAAATCCTAAAACAGCAAAATCATTTTCTTCGTATTCCTCAAAGATAGACTGAAGTTCTTTAAACTGCGGAGTGAATCCGCACTTGCTCGCAGTATTGACGATAACGAGCACTTTACCTTTATAATCATGCAGTGAAACTTCTTCTCCATTGATCTTCTTGACATCAAAATCATAAACGGTCATCCTATTAACCCCTTCTTATCTATATCGATCAGCACTTTTTGCCTTTGCAATCCAGCCAATGTTGCGAGCATATAATCAGTCATACTAATTAAATCATCCATGTCGCCCTCTGTGACTAATCTGCTGAAATCAATCGAGATACAATTATTTACTATATTATCAGACCGGAAGGGGTCATAACTAATTTCCTGCTTAATAAAATGCTCTTCTCCCCATATTCTTTGAAGTAAGTCTTGCAGCATCCAAATTGTTTCTCGGTTATTTTCATGTCTTACATTTATCGTCAAGCTAATCTTCGCACCAATTAAATGGATTTTATCCTCAAGTTCTAGAAGCTCTGCTGCTAAATTTTTCAGAGATGCATACATCGAAAATGTTATCTGGGCATTTTGTTGGTTTCTTAAAGCAAACACAAGATGAAACTCTCGGGACATTGTACTGCTGTCAAAAAGATCTCTTCTATTTAAAATGTCGATTGTGCCCTCAAGGTCCCTGTCATAAAGCTGGCCTTCTATGACAGTTTTTAAGTTATCATATGCTGTTGGATCAAACATAAACATTCTCCTTTAAAATAAGCAAAACAATAAAATTCTGCTCCTTTAAAATGGCCTTAAAAGAGGCCGATTGCTTTACCTTGCTCATTAACATCCATCTTTAAAGCCGCTGGCTGTTTCGGCAAGCCTGGCATTGTCATAACATCACCTGTCAAGGCAACAATAAAACCAGCTCCGATGCTAGGCTTCAGTTCTCTTACCGTGATAGCGAAGTTACTTGGTCTGCCAAGAAGGCTCGGGTCGTCAGAAAGGGAATATTGAGTCTTAGCCATACAAACAGGCAGATTTCCCCAGCCAAACTCTTGAAAATCCTTGATTTGTTTTTTTGCTTTTGTGCTGAACTCAACATGACTTGCACCGTATATTTTAGTTGCAATGGCGGTGATTTTCTCCTCAATTGCAGCCTCTATGCTATATAGGTGTGTAAATTCATTATTTTTCTGCTCCATGATTTCCAATACCTTACGAGCAAGCTCCAGTCCTCCTTCAGAGCCCTTCTCCCAAACTTCTGTCAAAGCGAATGGTATGCTATCATTTGTACACAGCTCCTCAAGCACTTCAATCTCACTTGCTGTATCTGAATAAAAACGGTTAATGGCTACTACAAACGGCAATCCAAATTGTTTGATGCTGTCCACGTGCTTTTGTAAGTTGGCAAACCCGTTTTTCAACGCTTCTGTATTTTCCGCTGCCAAATCTCCCTTCGCCACCCCACCATGCATTTTCAAAGCCCTGATTGTTGCTACAATTACGACAATTTCTGGGTTAATTTGTTCATTTCTTGCTTTAATGTTTAAGAACTTTTCTGCGCCAAGGTCAGCGCCAAAGCCAGCTTCTGTCACAACATAATCAGCAAGCTTGCTTGCAGCAGCAGTTGCGATGACACTGTTGCAGCCGTGAGCAATATTGGCGAATGGACCGCCGTGAATAATGGCAGGTGTATGCTCAATTGTCTGCACAAGATTCGGTTTAATCGCGTCTTTCAATAAAAGAGTAAGTGCACCCTCCACACCAAGGTCACCGACTGTTACAGGTTTTTTGTCAATATTATATGCAATGACCATTTTTGATAGTCTGTGTTTTAAGTCATTTAAATCCTGTGCCAAACAGAGCACAGCCATAACTTCTGAAGCGACAGTTATATCAAATCCGTCTTCTCTCGGCACACCTTGAAGAGGACCGCCCAACCCAATTATAACTTTTCGCAAAGCACGATCATTTAAATCAACAGCACGTTTCCAGACAATTCGTCTTTGGTCGATTCGAAGCTCATTTCCTTGGTGAATATGATTGTCCAGTAACGCTGCCAATGCATTGTTTGCAGTTGTAATGGCATGAAGGTCACCTGTGAAATGAAGATTAATATCCTCCATCGGGAGAACTTGTGCATAGCCCCCTCCTGCTGCTCCGCCTTTTATTCCCATCGTAGGTCCTAATGATGGCTCTCTCATCGCAATTGCTGTTTTTTTATTCAGTTTTTGCAAGGCATCACCTAATCCGACAGTTACAGTAGATTTCCCCTCACCAGCAGGTGTCGGGTTAATTGCCGTTACCAGAATAAGTTTTCCAGACTGATTATCTTTTAATTGCTCAAGCTTTTCAGAGGAAATTTTCGCTTTGTATTTTCCGTACAGCTCCAAGTTATCCTCAGTTAAGCCTAGTTTTTTGCCAATTTCCAAGATAGGATGAATGCTTGCTTGCTGTGCAATTTCTATATCTGTTTTCATTAATTAACCGCCTTTACCATAGAATTTTTCTTTTTTAAAATTTATGTATAGCATTAATTTACCAATAATCTTATTTTACAGATTAACGAATAAAAATAAAAGAAAATATATGAAATGTTCGCTTTTACCTTTGGATCTTCTACAAAGGAAAGGAAGGAACATGTAGAAATATGCTGAAAAAAACTTATTTTCAAACATTTCAGCAATTATATTGCGGCAAATGGAAAGGAAACTTATAATAGGCTATATGTTTATACATTATTTAACTACTTTAATTTTATGAAACACTTGGACTATAACGATAGCTTTGCTTGTTGTTCTAGTAATTATTCCAAAATGCACACTAAGGCATAACAATATCACAGCATGAAGAAAAAGGAAAAAACAGGAGGCGAACCATTATGCCTATTAAAATTCCACAGCTGCTGCCAGCAAGGGAAACTCTCGAAGAAGAAAATATCTTTATAATGGATGAAACAAGAGCAATGGCTCAGGATATCAGACCATTGAACATATTAATTCTTAATTTAATGCCAGAAAAAGAAAAAACAGAAGTGCAAATACTCAGGCTTCTAGGAAATACATCGCTGCAAGTAAATATCTCACTGCTGCGGACCGCTTCCTATCACTCTAAAAACACAAGTCCTTATCATTTAGAGCAGTTCTATACTGATTTTCAAGCCATTAAAAGCAATAAATACGATGGTATGATAATTACTGGGGCACCAGTTGAACTGATGAATTTCGAGGATGTTCAGTATTGGGAAGAGCTGACAGAAATTATGGAATGGACAAAAACAAATGTAACTTCTACTCTGCATATTTGCTGGGGTGCACAAGCTGCTTTGTATCATCATTTTGGCATTAAGAAATATGAACTTGACCAGAAATGTTACGGCATCTATTCCCATAATGTCCTTATGCCATCAGAAAAGCTGCTGAGGGGATTTGATGACAGCTTTGTTGCTCCACATTCCAGACATACTAATGTACAAATCCGCGAGGTCAGTGAACATCCAGAGCTCCAGCTGCTGGCTGCATCTGATGAAGCTGGTGCGTTAATTATCAGCGGCAACAATGGTAAACAAATTATGATTACTGGCCATTTAGAATATGATTCATCGACACTAGCAGAAGAGTTTAAGCGAGATAAAGAAAAGGGACTTGATATCCATCTTCCGCTTCACTATTTCCCAAATAATGATCCAAGCAGAAGACCCCTTAATATGTGGCGTTCCCATGCACATCTGCTGTTTTCTAACTGGCTCAACTATTATGTATACCAAGAAACACCGTATGAGTGGAAATGAAAGGCAAAAAACACATAAAAAATAAGGGATTTGGTTTCCGAAAACTTTGCTAACAGCAGGTTTGGAAGCCAAAATCCCTTTTTTGTTTTTAAAATCAGCCGTTGCTGTCTTTGCTAAAATAAACTTCTTCAAATGGCTGGATAACAACAAAACCTTCACCGCTGAATTTCATTTGGATGGATTCGCCGCTTCCTCTCCCGAAGAAGGTTTTTAAAGAAACATCTGTCACAAACTCCGGCTGCAGGTTACCAGACCATGCCACTGTCGCATTTGGGTCTGTGAAAACAGGTTTTGAAGGTGTCACTTTTAATGTGAGTGGTTCATAGTGAGAAGTAATGGCAATCATGCCTCTTCCAGACAGATGAATGTTGAATAGGCCCCCTGACAGCATCCCGGCAACTTTTCTCATGAGCTTAATATCCCACTCCACAGTAGGCTCAAAAGCAAGGAGGTCATTGCCATTAACAAAAATTGATTCTCCGTTGAGATAAAGAATGGTGATTTTTTTCCCTTGATCGGCAAGATACAGCTTCCCTTGCCCCTCGGCTTTCATAAGGGAAGCTCCTTCACCTGTTAATGCTTTTTTAAACATCTTCCCTAACCCATGTTCGAAAATACCTTCTCTGGTAAATTTAATATTTCCCATATAAGAGACCATACTGCCAGACTTAGCCCACACTTTCTCTGCTAAATTTACTTCCAGCATCCGCTGTGTTTCAAGTTCAAACAGCCCTTCTCCTTTATCCTGCTGTTCAGTCTTTTCTACAAAATCCTGCAAGGAATATCTGCTCATAATTATAATCCCTCTCTTTTCATCTTTTAGGCTTCTTTAATACTATTACGGTTAGAATTAGGAAAAGTTTCATGATTATTATTTCTGTTTTCGCACATACTAATCGATGATTTTGATTTTTGGCGAAAGGATTGATGTTAACGTGGAAACAATCGTTGCTGTAGAAAGAAATTATTTAGGTGATATTATTAGCTTTAAAACTTCAAACGACCGGATTATTTCTTACAGAAAAGCATTGCTTGAGGCAGAAGAAGGCTTGCTAGATGGAGTGAGGCTGTCAGAGGCGAGCTTTGAGGATGGCTATCCGTATATTATTGAGGATACCTTTTCAGAATATCCGCATATTTAATAAACTTATGTATGAGGGGCCAGACATAGAGACACACTTATTGACAAAGGGCTTTTCAATAAAAAATGTCTCTCGCCTTATTAATCCAGTTCTTCGTTTTTTTGCTGGATAATCTTAAGCTCCTCTATTCTTTTCTTATCTTCCTGAAAATATTGGACTAAATCCCCAACACGATCAATGGCATCCCAGCTTAAATGGTGCTCAATTCCTTCTACGTCTTCATAAATATTTTCTTCTTTAACGCCGATGATGCGAAGAAGATCTTCTAGTAACTCATGCCGAAAAACTAGCCTTTGTCCGATTTTTTTGCCTTTCGGGGTTAAAATCAGCCCTCTATATTTTTCGTATACAAGATATTCATCCTTATCAAGCTTTTGAACCATCTTTGTAACAGAGGAGGGGTGCACTGACAAGGCTTCTGCAATATCCGAAACTCTTGCATATCCTTTGTCTTCTATTAGTTTGTAAATTTGTTCAATATAGTCTTCCATGCTGGGTGTTGGCATATATGACCCTCCTAATTTTGCATATACTCTCAAACACTTGCCATGTTTGGCTAACCAGAGCTGTTCAATTATTTCATGACGCTCTTGTCCTTTGCATTGGCTTTATGCCAAACACACAAGAACGAAAATATCCTTTATGCATTTTACTATATAAAAATTAAGGAAACAAGCACTTACCCTATTGGTTTGAACATGAGCCAACACGTTCATAACAAAGGTTAAGGATTTAACTACTGCTCATAAGAAGCTTTACTTATTGTTTTTTGTTGGGAAAATCCATTTGCCAGCTGTAATAATCATTGTCCGCATTTTTGACATACTTTAATACAGCATCAAATTTATTTCCTTTTTTACTCGTTAGTCCCTTTACTTCTGCTTCCCCTTTTTTAAGTAGAGACTTGACCATTGTTTTTGTCGGTTTTTTCTTTAATGCTGCCAAGAACTTGTCATTCTTCCAGATTACAAACTTACAGCCTTGTTTCCAGTTACTGCAGCCGTAGCCTTTTTGCCCCTCAATAACTTTATGACCGCAAACTGGACATTTACCAAGATCCTCTATCCTTTTCTTAGTATACGTAACTTCTTGAATAGTCACATCTTGTTCCATTTTTATTTTTTCAACTGAATTTCTTGTAAATTCTCCAATAAGCTGTAAAAACGCACCCTTAGAGTATTTTCCTTTCTCAATATCATAAAGCGACTTCTCAAGGCGCCCTGTGAAATCGAGATTAAACAGCTCCTTGATTGGAAATGTTTCAACGAGTGTCTTGCCTAAATCTGTGCATGCTAAGTTTTTGCCTTTTGCCTCAATATAGCCAATATCTTTTAATTTCTTGATTGTCTCTGCACGTGTGGCAGGCGTCCCAATACTAAACCCGCTCAAGATTGTGACAACATCCTCTTCCGTATCACCTGATGTATCGAAATTTTTCCCGCATGTTTCCATTAAGCGTAACAGTGTTTTTTCAGTATGCTCCTTTGGAGGCTGTGTTGTATGTGAAGTTGTATCCAACTTTTTGATATCCACTTCCTCACCCTTGCTTACAAATGGAAGAAGCACATCTTTTGACTTAATATTCTCCGCTTTTTTCCATCCCTCTACTAGCTGAACTTTGCCTTTAGTGTAAAAAACACCATCAAGACTTAAATCCAATACTTTCGTTGCAATTTTTGTTTCTTCATATTCAGCAACTGGCATGAACTGCATTAACAGCCTTGTTCTAATAGCTTCATAGACTTGCTCCTCATCCTTAGTCAGTTTTTTCGGAATGAGATAGGTTGGAATAATAGCACTATGGCTTTCTACTTTTTTATTGTCGAAAACTCTTTTGGATGCATAAAATTTAATATCTTCTTTATAAGGTAAGTTCGCTGAAATGGCGTTCACTACCTTTGCAGTTTTGCCGATTAAACTTTCCTCCAGAGCCATACTTGCTGTCCTTGGGTAAGTTATATATTTCTTTTCATAAAGTCCTTGCGCCACTTTCAAGACTTTATCAGCTGTCCAGCCTTTATATTTACTTGTAATATATCCTTGAAGATTGGATAAGTTGAACAAAAGGGGCGGATATTCCTTCTTTTTCTGAACAGTTTTATCTGAAACAATCCCCTTTTTCCCTGCCATTTCCTTTTGAAGCAGTTCCAGTTCTTCCTTATGTTTAAACTTGTCTTCTTTGCCCACTGTATAGATGCCTGTATATTGTCCTTCTGCTACCGCAAATGTTCCCTGGAGCTTAAAGTAATCCTCTGGTACAAATTCGCGTATTTCTTTGTCTCTGTCATAGATTATCTTTAAGGTTGGCAGCAGTACACGGCCAATATTGAGTGCTTTACCTTTTCCCTTCTGATATTTCAATGTTGTCACAGAGGTTAGGTTAATGCCGATTAACCAATCAGCCCATTGTCTGCTGACACCAGCATCCTGAAGAGGTCTCATTTCTCTGTTGGATTTGATCTGGCTAAGACCGTTCAACACTTCATCTGGAGTCCATTCATTTAAAAGTAGCCGATAAACTTCCTTGTCTGTACGAAGATTATAAATAATGCTGTCTCCAATAATTTGCCCTTCCCGATCATAGTCGCAAGCAGATATGATAGCAGTAACATCTTTTCTCCTCATAAGCTTATGGATAATCCGCAGCTGTTTTTGTGCACCCATATCAGGCTTATCCCGATTGCGAGGGTCACTCTTCACCTTATATTTGAAATTTTCCGGTATAAACGGGAAGTTCTCCATCTTCCATGTCGACATTTTTTCATCATAGTCTTTAGCATCATTCAGCTGCAGTAAATGACCAAAAGCCCATGTAATAATATAGCCGTTTCCTTCGAAATAGCCGTCCTGCTTCGTTTTTATTTTCAATGCATCTGCAATATTCTTAGACACAGATGGTTTTTCAGCAAGTATTAACTTCATGTTATCACCTTTTTTAATATGCTTTGCTTTTGTCTTTTGTCACCCCAAAAGCCTGTTTTGCTTATCAAAAGCAAACAAAAGATTCTACTAAACATCTCATTATTCTCTAAGAGACATGTATGTTAGGTAGAATCTTTTTCATTTCTATTATATCAATTATAAGCTACCTTGAGTGATTTTTTCACTTTCAAGTACTGTTCAAGCTCTTTCAACACATAATAGAGCTGGGCCTGTTCTGCAAACAAATCCCAATCCTGCGGCAATGCTTGCATCCTAATTTCTTCCTCAAGCTTTTCGAGCTTGCTTAAGAAAAGCTGAGCTGTGTTCCCGGGATGTATGCAAAGACTTAACTCTTCCAGGAAATTTGCAATCGAATGGCGTTGCTCTTGCAACCTGTTCACTGTTGTTACTTTCATAAAAAGTCCTTCTATTATTTCGAGTTGCTTTTCCCTGATGGTAAAATACTTATAATAATAGTTTTCTTTTCTTGTAAAATGGTTTTCTACATCTCTGTATGCAAGGGACTTGGCAATCTGAACTTCCTTCGCAGTTTGCATGAGCTTCTGTTTATAATCAAAAGCTATCTCATTCGAACGGAGGAATCCGACCATACCCTGAAGCATTTCCTGAAAATCCTTTTCGATTTTCTGCTGATACACTTTCATTTCCTTATCAAGGCTCGGCATATAGCTGTTGACTAAAAGCGCTGCACCAATTCCGATGACAATTAGCATAAACTCATTTTGAATGACTGCCATATTCATGGAGCCAGTTGAATATATATGAAGAATGATAACAGTGCTTGTCACAACTCCTTCATTAACTTTCAACAGGACGGTTGCAGGTATAAATAACAAAAGCAGCAGTCCAATCGCATACGGTTTATAGCCAATCAGCTCAAAAAAAACGTATGAAAACGGGATAGCAAGCATGCATGCTACAAATCTCGCAAAAGCACTGTGCAATGATTTTTTTTTAGAATTCTGCACACAAAGAATCGTTATGATGGCAGACGAAACAAAAAAATCAAGGTTGCATAATTGGGCAATAGTAATTCCTAAACTTACAGCAACTGCAGTCTTGAATGTACGATAGCCTATTTTATATTTTTTTAGTGAATTTATCAGCATGTTTAATCACAACCTGTTACTAATAAATCATCCTGTAAAGAAACCAACTTCGCATTTATTGAAATTCCATCTCCATTTTTCACAAATAATGATACTACAGAACCGCTGAACGGAACTCCGACTTCTTTCAGTTCTCCTTGATCTGTTTCGATCGTCAAAATTGTTTCCCATTCATAAAAATATCCTTTTTCTTGAACGAAAACCTCCTTGACTGTTCCTGCAAACGGACTCAATATCACTTGACTTTCTTTGGAAATTTCATAATACGGACTTTGACTGTTCTTTACAATCGTTTCAATCATTTTTTTAAATCTTCCCTTGTAAATTTTTTGCTCCATTTGGTTTGATGGACGAGCATCTAATCCAGAGTAAATAAGTCTTTTTATCATGTTAATAAAAACACATTTCCACCTACATTTCAATGGTTTCACCCGATATTTCCGCATGTTTTTTTATGGTAGGCCTTTCATTTTAAATAATAAAAAAACCGGCGTTTCGCCGGTTCAGTATATAAATATACTTCCCTAAAGGATATCTAGTTTAGATTTTTTTATATTTTTTTGTAAATCCGTTGCAGGGGTTCACTTTTCAGGGGGCAAGCGCCGATCCGTTTCGTCGCTCCTTTTGTGTTTTTCGGACTGTCCCGCTAATCTAAGTAGGGGGTCCGCTCAATCAATCTCATTACTTTAATGGTAGTAATCCGAATTTAGTTTTCTCTCTTTTGTCGGCAAGCTGAATCTAAAGTTCCGCCGGTTTCACAAGTCGTATTTTTTTATTTGCTTTTCTGATTGAACATACCATTTATCTCTTTCGATGATATTAGAAACGGTCAATATAAGCGAAGGTATTTTCTCGACCATAAATACAATTAATCCGATATTCTTGTTCATAATGGCAAAGGACTCTCCATGGGAAAATGTGGTCAGCTCCTTACCTAATTGAAGAATGCTTTTGACAATGGCCTGCTTGCTCTCATCTTCCAATGTAATATTTGGCGAAAAACGCAAAATCCAGTTAGCATTTTCAATCGAGAACCGATACATACTCATCACCTTCTTTTATTGTCTTCGTCAAAAAAGCATAAAAGCAGACATCGATCTACAGCTGTCCCAATTTTAGCAAACTTTATTTTACTTATCATTAATGGTTATGTTGTAAAAGGAAAATTATGTACTTAAAATATTTTCTTGCCCTAACTTTCGGAGGAAAACAAATCCATTTTGTATCCGTTTTCTTTTGTTTCGGTCTCAAAAATACTTTTTATGAAAAAACTCTATGAAACCTTGACTCTATTGGGTTAATCGTGTATATTATAGACATCATTTAACAAAATTCAGAAAAGTGTTTTTTCTATTATCATTTTGTTCTATGAGAATATTTATTTTTCGGCACAATAGTGTCTTGAAAGGCTTAGGAGGAAACTTAACATGCAAAACGGTAAAGTAAAATGGTTCAACAACGAAAAAGGTTTTGGATTTATCGAAGTTGAAGGCGGAGACGATGTATTCGTACACTTCACAGCTATCCAAGGAGATGGCTTCAAATCATTAGAAGAAGGTCAAGAAGTTTCTTTCGAAATCGTTGAAGGAAATCGTGGACCTCAAGCTGCTAACGTAGTTAAACTATAATTAAAACTTAGAGCAACAATATCCAAGAGCTGGCTTTATGTCAGCTCTTTTTATCTTCCTCTTTATAAATTCCTGCCAGCTTGTCACCGTACTTTTTTATTTCCAGACCAACTGTGCATTCAGAGATGCAAAAACGATGCGCCTGTCTTTTTCCTATTTCTGTTTTGTTATGTTCATACAAAAAACAGCCTTTACAGTAATCATTCATCAGCTCTTCTGCCCGCTGCAGCCATTTTTTTCTATCCATCACAACGCAACTCTCCTCTTTCGCTTCGTAAACAAACATGCAGGCCCAATCTTTCTATATAATTTGCATTTTACTGTATATTCTTTTCTCTTCTAGAGCTTGTGTAGCTAATTTGTCTGCTTCTTTATTCTCATTTCTGCCAATAGGTGTATATTTAGCGTTAATTTTCATCTCAGTGAGCTTTTGTTCAATACGGTCCAGCCATTTGTTCAGTGATTCTTCGTAGCAAGGCCACTCACCTGATAGTTGGTTTAAAACCACTTGTGAATCGCCCTTAAATTCACAGGTTGCCCCTTTGACATCTAATTCCTCCAGCAAGTTTAACGCGTGATAAAAGGCCGCATATTCAGCTTCGTTATTTGTCTCCATCTCATGAAACAGTTCATTTGCCCGAATTCTGTATTTTTTTTTACCTTGGCTAAAGTAAAGTATCACTCCAAGACCAGCTGTGTTGGTTTCCTTCCGATAGCCGCCATCGAAATAAACAATAAAATCATGAGGCTCCTCTTCCACTTCGGCATAAAGTTTAATTAGCTCCTTTAAGCTCCACTCTGTTCCATTTTCATCGTAGAAGGATAAATCAAGACCTTTCTTGCTTCTCTCCATATCTTCCCCGATTATAATTGCTGTGCTTTGATCCATCCAGTCGGATGTGAAATACACTTCTTCTTTTTTAACGCGGTATTTGTACTCAAGCTTATATTTCATCTGAAAGCGTCCTTTCCTTATTTAAATTAAGGCTATTCCATTATGATCAGTTAAGGTTATAATAAAATGGCTTTCCAATATAAATCCATATAAGATAATGTTATGTAGTTTGGCTCCTTTTTATAGCTAAAAAAAAGGCACGCCATCTGAATAATCATACCAGAAACTTTGGAGGTTTAAAAATGATAGAAGTCTATATAGATGGAGCTAGCGCTGGAAATCCCGGTCCGAGCGGTGCTGGCATTTTCATTAAGGGGCATGGGCGAGCTGAAAAATATTCAATTCCACTTGGCTCAATGAGCAATCATGAAGCGGAATATCATGCGTTAATTCACGGGCTGAAAACCTGTTTAGAAAATAATTACAGAACTGTTAGTTTTCGGACAGACTCTGAGCTCGTTGACAGGGCTGTGGAAAAGAGGTTTGCCAAAAACAAAACATTCTCACCTCTTCTTGAAGAGGCTCTTATGTTAATAGACAAACTCGACTTGTTTTTTATAAAATGGATTCCAAGTGCCGAAAATAAAACAGCAGATGAATTGGCGAGACTAGCCATTCGTAAAAATAAACCAGATGGGAACATATTATTATAGCAAAAAACAAGCAGGAAAATATGATTGTTTGCCTTTGTACCGATTTGGTCCTCATCATTTTGTGCATGTATAGAATATTATTTTGTTACTAACTCGAGATGATTATCACGGAGATGCAAAAAACGAAAAAAAAGCCCCCTTTTTAAAGGGGGAACAGCTGCTCTTCTTTCAAGTACGTTAATGCTTCTTTCCTTGTTGTTACCTCTGCTTTTACTAATCGCTCAAGGAGTGAAATGTAGAAGCTGCCATCAAAATGCTTCTGAATTTTGAGCGTGCACTCAATAGCTGTATTAATTAACTCATCTGCTGCATTTGTATAAGCTTTTCCGAAGTAAATAAAGCCAACCGCATCTTCCCCGAACGAGAAGCCTTTGCTTTCTAAAAACAGCAAATACTCTTCAACCGTCTTCAACTTCCGCCCATTCCTCCCGATTTCATCTTATTTCCATGTTACTTTATTCTTCGACATATTTCTATCTTTTTTTAGCACCATATGTCCTAAAGTTCCCATAATAACGCCTAATACAGCGCCTCCCACAACCTCCTCAGGCTGATGGCCAAGCATTTCTTTTAAGCGTTTCGGCTGTTTTTCTTCAAAAGGTACCTTTTCATCAGTCTCCAGCTTGTCAATCAAATCACCTAAGTCATTGACTTTAAGTGTCAGCTCCCCGGTCTGTCGCCTGATTCCTTGTGCATCATACATAACAATCAACCCATATACTAATGATAGTGCAAAGTCAATTGTTGGCACGCCTCGTCTTAATGCTATAAACGTCGTTAATGAAGAAACGCCAGCAGAGTGGGAGCTCGGCATTCCTCCTGTCTGAAAAAATAATCTGTTATCCCATTTTTTTGTTTTTACATAATGGATTGGGATCTTTAAGAATTGAGCCAATCCGATGCTCGTTAAAGCGATGTAAACACCTTTGTTCATAACGTCTCACCTCAACCATTAGTTTTCATGAAATATGTTTAGATTATTCCATGTTGCAAATACTACAGAAGATTATTTATTACCAAATGGTCAAATCTAAGCTAAAAGGTGGTGCATTATAATGAGCAAGGACAGAAACAAAGGAACAGCTGCAAGCGGAGTAAACCCACAAGGCTATGGACAAGACGGCGATCAGACGCCAGCTCCTAAGAGCAAACTGGAAAACGCTGCAAAAAAGAAAAACACAAAATAAAAAACAGGACCGTTTAAGCGGTCCTGTTAGGAACAATTCTCTTAAGCAAGCGCTTCGTCTTTTTTCTGAACAAGACGATCGAAATTCTTAAATTCCAACTCTCTAAACTTCGCTATAGCTTTATCTGGGGTGATTTGATAAACACTTTCCTCCAGCAGGCAGTCAACTGGCACTTCACAATTTATAGCTGCCAACTTTCTGCTGAGATGAAGCATGTCCAAATCTGCTTCGATTTTAGCACGCTGGCTTTTTGTTAGTGAGACAAGATTCTCCAAAATACCTTCAATACTTGTATGGTCCTGAAGCAGTTTCAAAGCTGTCTTTTCCCCGATACCTTTTACTCCGGGATAATTATCACTCGTATCGCCCATTAATGCCTTCAAATCGATCATCTGGTTAGGCTGAATACCTTTTTCCTCAAAAAAACTATTTGGTGTGTGGACTAAATAATTGCCGTACCCTTTTTTTACTAGGGCTACAGAAATATGATCATCAAGCAGCTGAAGGATATCCTGGTCACCTGTTAATATTGTCACATGTGCAGAACCCTTCATTTTTTTAGCAATAGTCCCGATGCAATCATCAGCTTCAAAACCAACAACACCTAAGTTAGGTATATCAAAGCTTGCCACCACCTCTTTGACAATATCAAACTGCGGCATCAACTCAACCGGCGCTTCTGATCTGTTCGCCTTATAGTGAGGATACATTTCTGTCCGGAATGTTTTGCTTCCCATATCCCAGCATACCGCAACATGTGTAGGTCCAAAATGGTCTACAGCGGTAAAAAAGTGCTTAACAAAACCTTGTATTGCGTTCGTCGGTAATCCCTTCGAATTTATCATAAATTGCCCTGTAACAGCTGTTGCAAAATAAGCCCGGAACAAAAGGGCCATTCCATCAACAAGCAGCAGGGATGGCTGTTTTTCTGTATTCAAATAGATCGCTCCTATTAATTTAGTCCTCTCTATTATAACAGAAATCTAGCCAAATTTAAGCTAGTGCGTTTTTCCATTGACAAGTTATCAGAGCAAAAAAAGATAATCATTTGATATTTATGTTTGTGCTTTAAAATTTTATTTTATACTGTCAACCTTGTTGTCATCATAGGAAATCCAATCACTGAAGCTGCCAGGATAAAGCAAAACATTCTTAAACCCGGCTGATTTCATGGCAAGATAATTTGGAATGGCTGTTATGCCTGAACCACAATACACAATATATTGTTTACTAGGATCTAATTCATAAAAGCGTGCTTTTTGCTGTTCCGGTTGTTTAAACCTTCCATTCTCCAGACCATCTATCCAAACCTTATTTATTGCTCCCGGAATATGGCCGCTTTTCTTGTCTATCGGCTCAACTTCGCCGGTGTATCTTTTATGCTCCCTTGAATCAATTAATACAGTTGAAGTGTTTTTCGAGTGGACTAATGTATAAACCTCTTCATAGGTTGCTACCATATCAGCATTCACATTAAAAACAAATTCAGATAATTCATAGGAAGGTATTTCTGTTGTAACAGGGCCGGAAATGTCAAGCCAAGCTTTCATTCCTCCGTTTAATATATATACATTTTCATGTCCTATATAGTTTAGAAGCCACCAAAGTCTTCCAGCAAATGCACCTTCTCCATTGTCATAAGCGATAACAGTCGTATCATTGCCGATACCAGCCATTGCAAGCTTGCCTGTGAACAGCTCTACATTCGGCAAGGGATGCCTTCCTCCGTGCTCTTGCACCGGACCTGATAAATCTTTTTCCAGATCAAAATATAAGCTCCCAGGAATATGGCCTGATTTGTATTGGTTCTGCCCGTCATCAGGGTTTGCCAAGTTAAATCGACAATCAATTACTCTAATGTTTTTAGCGGCCAAATTTTGCTGAAGCCAATCAGGCTCCACCGTGTAATCCATGTCTTTAGTCCTCCTCATTCCAATTCTGTCATTTTTTCATCTGCTTATAGCAAATGTTAGTACATTTCTATCTTTAATTGCCTTTAGAGCATTCTTCATATTCATGCGTTTTTCCTCGCTTTGGTACAATTCAGCTTTCCCGCTATAATATTCTTTCATTTGTCTTTTCAGTGTTTGAACCGTCTTTTGTTTTTCCTCTTCCAGACAACCATTAAAGAAGTCGAACAGCCTCTCTTTTTCTGTTTCAAAAAAAGCAAAACTTTCTCGTTCAATTACTGCTTTTATTTCTTCTGCAAGATATTTTCTGTCCCCTTTTTCAAAAAAAGCTTTCGGGTTTTTATAATAGGCTAATGCTTTTTTAAAATGCGCTCTGTCAAGTGTTCTAAATGGAGCCTGATGGGTTAAGCCTCCTTGGAGTCTTGTTGTATCATCGAGTTGAAGAATCATTTCTTTATTTTTTTTGCGAACACTTCCGATTGTTTGCTCAAAAAGCTCTTTTCTTTGTGCATAATAATAATTCTCACTTCGCAAGTTGACTGCCCTTAACTCCTGTTCCACTTCATGGCTAAGCTGCATAAGGAAATCATCCAAGGCTTTTTCCCCCTCTCGTTTTCGGTTTTCGCCTTTGAGAAGACCTGGATGAAAAGCCTCTTTCAGCCAGTCATTGAATTGCAGAAATATTCTCTGTTTCAAGTAGTGAACCTGTTCGTCAATTTCTGCTTTAATTTTTTTATTTAAATAAGAATGCTTCTGCTGAGCAAGAAGCGAATGAAGTTCCTCTTCTTCTCTAGCCCATTTCTCCATCTGTTCTTTCTGTTTTTCATGTTCTGTTTCTGAGGTATTTATAAAGTCCTCCAGCATATGTATGCCTGCTAAACAATCTGCTTCTGCTGCTTTCAGCATAAATGGCAGCCATTCATTCTCAATAAATTGCAGCAGACTTGCTTTGAAGTGATCCATCTGACCTTTGTATGGTTCTTCACTGCTAAATAAACTAGAAACTGGAAAGATGCGCGGATTTCTAATTCCATAATACTCTAACTGCTCATGGAGGTAATTAAACACCAGATCCAGCTCCTCTTGATCTTTAGCAAGATCAATGGCATTCATAATAAAAAACATCTTATCCTTTTCAAAGGAATCTTTCATTCTTCCTAACTGAAGCAGAAATGAACGGTCTGCTTTGGCAAACGCATGATTATAATAGGATAAGTAAAGAATCGAGTCGGCGGCCTTCATGTATTCAAAGCTAAGTTCACTATGCCTTGTATTAATGGAATCTCCCCCAGGCGTATCAACTAAAACGACGCCTTTTCTCGTCAAACTGCAGTCAAAATAAACATCTATTTTTGCAATAAAACAAGATACAGCTTCTACAGATACATATTGCTCAAGCTGCTCCATATTCTCTGTTGTGACCGTTCCAAGCACGTCCTTACGGGTAGAATAACCCTCATAAAACGCCTCTAAATAACGGAAATGACTCGCCGAAGACGGTACTTTGTCTTTTTTGATTTTGTCGATTACAAGCAGGGCAGATTCCAGAGTTTCGGCATTTTCATGAAATACTTGCAAATAATCTTGAAGCTCTCCTAATACCTCATTTTCACTCTTCCAAAAGACAACCATTTTACCGTGC
This sequence comes from Bacillus sp. (in: firmicutes), assembly GCA_031179905.1. Taxonomy (GTDB): domain Bacteria; phylum Bacillota; class Bacilli; order Bacillales; family Cytobacillaceae; genus Niallia. The sequence goes on from JAPSHL010000005.1 coordinate 28,401, forward strand.
TCATTGTTTTTGTCAACAGGCAGGATACGGTTTATTGCTGCTGTCATAGGATTAGGGGAAACTGGCAGCAACGGATGGCCCAGAATCGCATTGGCAAAGGACGATTTCCCTGCACTGAAGGCGCCGAATAAGCAGATAGTGTACTGCTTGTTACGAATCGTATCAATCCTTCGCTCAAGATTGCGGACAACTTCCTTAAATCCAGTTAAGCCAGATAATTTTTTGGAGACAAACTCAAGCTGTTCGACCATTTCCTCGGGCTTTGAAAACACTTCTTCTGATTTTGACCAATTTTCCACCTGTTTTTTCCTTTGAAGGTGTTTCGCTGTGTTTTCAGGATTTATTTGTTGAATGACTGGCTTTGCAGACTTTTCAATCAGCTGCAAATAATGAGGTTCTAAATCCTTCCGTCTCTCTTCTAATAGCATTGTAAGCTGTTTCTGCCATGTATCCCATTTTGCGTTTAATTCATGAATTTTCTTTTTAGCTTTCATAAAATACTCAAGGTTTTTCTGTTTTTCTGCCAGAACAATCTCTTCTTGTTCCGTTACTTTATCCTGCTCACTTGCCAAAATAGAAAACAGCTTGTTTGCTTCTTTTTTAACAGTGTTTTTAATGTAATCTTCCACTTCTTCACAATAGCGGAGCAAGTATGTTTCTGACATTTGTGCATTCGGATTAACTAGCGATTGGAGTGCTGACTTTTCCAGAATAAACATGGATTCTGTCATATATTCCTCTTTAAATGCAGCAGTATTTCCGCCCATTTTCCCGGCTAATGTACTAAAATATTCTGTTATTGGCCCAAGGAGCTGCAATTGAACAGTTTCTGCCAGTACACCGTGAAATTCTGATAGTCTTCTTTCTTGTTCGTTATGTATCTTTTGTTTGGAGGAAAAAAGCCCAAGCTTAAATTTCCTGTCTTTAGAATTCAAATAGCTTTCTGCCAGCTCTCTGTTAGCATATGGCATTATGTAGGCGTTTTTAATAATGGAAAGGTACTCAGCTTCCCACTCTGTCCGTTGCTCCTTGATTGTTCTCAGGCGTTCTAACGCATGCTTAAGCTCTTCCATCTCGATTTCTAATTTGGCGATGCTCTCGTTGCTTAACTCCGCAAGAGGTACACTCGCTTCTTCAAGTTCTTTCTTCTTCTGCCTATCCATCGAATTACTATGATCATTTTTTATTTTCAAAAAGGATTGATCAGCAGAAGCTTCCGTTAAAATACCTTTATTTGCTATTTTTTCAGCAATAAATTGTTTCAGCTTGCTGATTTCATTTTTGTTTTCATCCATTGCTTTTATAGAAGTATAAAAAATCTTCTCTGGCACTGCACCACTCGAATAGAAAGCATGCTCGACGCTTTGCTTAAATGCTTCGAACGTGATTTCCTCTTCCCGATGCTTATCAATCTGATTGATAATTAATATAAAGCTTTTCCCGCTGTCTACAAGCTGTTTTGTAAATTCAATATTAATCTCAGACTGGACATGGTTATATTCCACTACATAAAATAGAACATCTGACAGATGAATGCTTGATTCGGCCGCAAGCATATGAGCTTTATCAATACTGTCAATTCCCGGTGTGTCGACAAAAGCAATATTATTTGATAAATCGAGATCGCTTACATTTAAGGAAACTCCACTAATAAGATTTTTCTGTTTCAATTGACTATCCACTAGTTTTAAATCGGTGCAATTCGGAAACAGCAGTGGGGAACCTTTTTCAAAATCAACTCTAATGGAGTCTGCTCCATGACTCACCCTGATTTTATGTGCTGTTGTTGGAATTGGGCTGCTCGGCAGCAAAGCTTTGCCAATAAGCTCATTAATTAAACTTGATTTACCTGCTGAATAATGGCCGGAAAAGGTAAAGATAAAATCACCTTCATGGATTTTATTAACTAAATCTTTTACCTTTTTGGCAGCTGCTGAATCATTGTAATTAGTTAAAAATTGATGAAAATCAGTAAGGTGGTTTAGTTGAAAAATGGTTGTAGGAAGCATAATTAACTCCTTTTAAACTTAATGTAGATTAGTTTCATTTTAACCATTTTCAACATTAGAATAAAGAAAATATTTTGAATTTTACTCTAAGGTCGATATAATATGAGGAAATGTGCGAATAAAAATAGAATACGGGAGAAAAATAATATTAAAATATGTTCAGTTTCAATATGTAATTATTTTGTGTAGGGAGATGGGGATACGTTTTTCAAGACATATTTCAAGACAGACAAATAACCGACGGCAGCAACACCTATAAAAATTGCAACCATACTTACACCTCTTTTCTAAATGAGATCGATTTTCAAATTCATTTACATTTTAACATTAATGATAATCATTTTCAATATGGTGATCACAGTTTTTATAATTTTTGCATGCAAAAAAAATTCCTCTTAAAAGAGGAATGAAATGTTTTGAAGGATGTTGCTGTGCAGTTCTATTATAAAATGTTCTCACTGAAATTTCATTGTAAATAGTAACCAGTCCTAGTAGCAGGAGAATCAGCCTAAAATGAACTTTTACCCGTTAGGAAAATATAACCACGTTATTTTTTCCGTAAATTTCAAATTTACTTATCCAAATTTGATTTAAACTATGATAAGATGTTGTTAACTACAGTATGGGGGAATGAATTGTGACAATCACGCGAAGTGCAACAGAAATATTAAACGGGACTATTGATTCAGTTAAGAATGTAATCCCCTTTGAAATAACAATTGATAAGCCTACTTTAATCACGGCACCATACCAGCAAAAATCTTTAGGTGTTTTAATTGGTTTAACAGGTGACTTCCGCGGAAGAGTTATTATAGATGGAAATCAGGAAGTGTTTGGGAAAATAGGCGAAGCAATGTTTGGAATGGTTCTTGAAGGAGAAATGCTCGATTCATTCTCTGGAGAGCTTGGCAATATGATTGCTGGAAATCTTACTACTTTTGTTTCGAAGAATGGAATTGCAATGGATATTACTCCTCCAACAGTGTTGGTTGGAGAAACAAAAATGTATGGCTTTGACAAGGCTCTCAGCTTAAAAGTGACACTAGCTGACAAAGGCACTATTAACATTATATTGATGCTTGAAGTATAGTTTATAACTATAACAAAGAGATGGCGGATACTGGTCATGCTCTTTGTTTACTCATTTTCCTTCTGGCTTTGTACCTCTATCTTAATCTTGTTCTCTACCTTCATTCCACAATGAGAACAAATTGTGCTCTCTTTATATAGAATGAGGCAGTGTTTGCAATAATAATGTTCCATTAACTATCACATCCAGTTTATTATCCCTAACAGTATATTTCTGAACAGCGCTTTTCGTGCATGCATATAAGTCACTTTAGAATAATGGAAAAGAGCAAGGAATTTTCCTGGCTCTTTTTTAGTTTACAGCTTATAGACGTTAGAGTATTTGTCATAAAGATATTGAATTAAATACTGGGCGTTAAGCCCTTCACCTGTTACATCATTTAATATCTCTAGTGGTTTTTTAGTTTTTCCGAACTGATGGACTTTTTCTTTAAACCACTGCTTTATTGGCAGCAGTTCGCCTCTTTCGAGCAGTTCGTCAAAGTTTGGGATATCTTTAAGAAGTGTTTGTTTAAACTGTGCTGCATACATATATCCTAGAGCATAGGATGGAAAATACCCGAAGCTTCCTCCAGCCCAATGAACATCCTGAAGCACTCCTTCCCCGTCATTACTTGGCTCAATTCCTAAATAAGACTTGTATTTCTCGTTCCAGACTTTCGGGAGATCTGCTACTTTCAGCTCTCCGTTGAACAAGCCTTTCTCTATTTCATAGCGTATGATAATATGCAATGGATATGTTAATTCATCTGCTTCGATACGGATAAGAGATGGTTTCGATTCGTTAATCGCTCTGTAATAATCTTCAACATCTACATGATCGAACTGTCCGTTTGCAAACTCCTTAAGCAAGGAGTAATTTTTCTTCCAAAAAGAAGCGTTTCGTCCGACAAAGTTTTCATAAAATAATGATTGTGATTCATGAATACCCATTGAAGTTCCAGTGCAAAGAGGTGTACCGACAAGTTCCTCTGAAATATTTTGCTCATACAAGGCATGCCCGACTTCGTGTACTGTTCCGAACACTGCTACCCGAAAATCAGATTCAACATATTTAGTCGTTATTCGCACATCTCCCGGGTTAATACCTGTAGCAAAAGGATGCACTGTTTCATCAAGGCGGCCTGCATCAAAATCATAACCGATTTGCTTTAACAGCTCGAGGCTGAATGCATGCTGCTTTTCTTTCGGAAAATGGTTAAACAAAAAAGCTGTTTCCGGCTGTGTTTGTGATTTTGCAATTTGCTGTACAAGCGGAATAATCTTTTCTCTTAATTCAGCAAAAACCTCATCTAATATTCGTACGGTAATACCTGGCTCATACATGTCGAGGAGAACATCGTATGGTGTGCTGTCATTGCCCCAATAACCGATAAATCGTTTAGTTGTTTCGACTAATTTTTCTAAATAAGGCTGAAATAAAGAAAAATCAGACTTTTCTTTCGCTTCCTCCCACACGCTTTCTGCTTTAGACTGGAGCATAACATATTCCTTATATTCATTCGGTGGAATCTTTTTATTTCGTTCAAAATCCTGCTTCATTTCTTCAACTGTCTTTATTGTGACAAAGGATAACTCATCTTGAATACTTTCATCAGACAAAGCATTCAAATATCCTTCCAGCTCAGGGGAAACGCTCATATTAAATGCTTCTGCTGACAATGTTCCCACTACCTCTGTGCGCTGATCAACAGCTTTTTTAGGGGCTCCTGTGCGCAAGTCCCAATAAATAAGGGCTAATGCTTCATTGTAAGCTCCTATTTTCTTTACATACGCTAAAAAATTCTGTTCTATCTCTTTAACATTGCTCAAATTTTCTTCTCCTCCTATGTACAGCTTTTCATTTTAGACAAAGCATTTTATGAAAACTATCTTACCATATTTTTCTTTCATGTATATATATATACTGCGTTTAAGTCTAAATATGAAAAAAAACAGTTCTACTTTAATAGAACTGTTCGGAAAAATTTTTTATAATTGAGTAGCTGGTTCCACCGGTAAAGCTGCTACCACTGCCTCTTTAACTTGCTGCTTCTCTTCTTTGTCCATTAAGAGATGAATTTGCCCGCTGTCTTCATTTGTGCGGATTAATCGTCCGACACCTTGTCTTAAGCGGAGAATCATGTATGGTAAATCTACTTCAGCGAATGGATCTGCGGCGTTTTCACGCTTTGATTTATAAACAGGATCATTCGGAGGGAAGGGCAAGGAGAAAATAAAGACATTTTCCAGTGATTTCCCTGGCACATCTAGGCCTTCCCATAGGTTAACAGCACATAATATTGACTCTTCTTCATTTTGGAATTTAGAAACAAGACCGCTTATTTCCCCTTCTCCTTCAAAGTAAATCGGAAGTGTGAAATCTGCCGGCAATGCTGCCTTAAACTTAGCTAAGTCTTCCTTGCTGTTAAACAGTACAAGAGATCTTCCGCCAGCTTTCACAAGCTTCTCTATTACATAATCTCTCTTCTGTTCAGTATTACCTTGATAATATTCTGTCATGATTACTTTCATGTTTTCCTCATAATCAAATGGAGACTCAACAGAGAAAGATAAGAAATCCTTCGCTCCTATGCTGTTTGCCATATATTCAAATGACTTATTATTAGATAACGTTGCTGAGGAGAAGATTATTGGCTTTTTCTGACTGAAAACATCTTCCTTCATGATATCTTGCACAAGCCTTGGCATAATAACAAGTGTCCGCTCTCCATCATGCTCTTCAAACCAGGTAATACCGTTCATTTCTCTTAAGAATAGAGAGAGGGAATGGGAGATTTGCTCCAAGTACTCCTCGACTACTTTCAAGTCATACTCGTTGATGACATACATCTCACTTTCAAAGACTAATTCTTCCTCTAGATCAGAAATAAGTCCTGCAAGTCTTCGGCCTTCTTTCATGACTGTATCTGTTTTTTTGATTTCCTGCTTGTCCGAACCCTCTGTCTCAAAAGATGCGTTTGTTAATGCAGCAAAAAACTGCTCGTTTTGATAGATTGTATCCTCTATAATATTTAATGTTTTTTCCCTGACATCATTGGCAAGCAGCATAGTAAGCAGCTTTTCCAAATTTTGTTCTGTCAGGCGATATGTCAATGCTTTTTGGGCTGCATATTCCAATAGATGACCCTCATCAAATACGACACAGGCACTATCTGGCAAAAGTGGCAATTGACCTTCCCTTTTTCTCGATTCCTTTGTCCAAATATGTTCCATGTAAAAATCATGAGAGCAGATGATTAAATCCTTCGCATTGCGATAATAATCTCTATGCAAAGTTTGGCCACAACGGTGGCGCTTATCACATGTGAAGCAATCCTGCATGGAATCCCATGCCACTCCGCCCCAATCTTCATCGGTCAAGTCAGGATAATCCTTTCTGTCCCCGTACGGCGCAAATGACTGAAGTGAACCACTGCCATGAACAAAGTCAGGCAATGTATCATAAATAGAATTATACGTATCCTCAAACGTTATCTTTTGATCAAGCTTGTTCAAGCAAAGGTATTGGTTTCTCGATTTTGCCAGTCGGACATCAATTTTCAATCCTAATGCCTGCTCTAGTTTGGCTATATCGCCTTCCTTTTTGACTAGCTGTTCAATCAACGTTTCATCAGAACATGCGATGATAGCAGGCTTGTTCACATAACGAGCATAACAAATGCTATAAAGCAAATAAACAAATGTCTTGCCTGTTCCGACTCCAGCCTCTGCAAAAATTGTCTTTTTCTCCTTAAACGCCTTTTCAAGCTGATAAGCCATAAACACTTGCTCATCACGAAGCTCGTAACCAGCCTCCGGAAGAATGTCGTAAAACACATCTCCAATCCATTCTCCTAATTTATCGTAAAATGATTCTGTTTTTGAAACCTCAAACGGCATGCTGTTTTGCATGATACCCCTCCACAAAATGAAATACGAGGCAATCCTCACAAGACTTAAAGCAACTTTTCCAATTATAATGCCAAGACTTGAAGAAGTTTTGCCTCCATTAAAAACTTACGTTTATCGAATGCATTTATTTATAATAGGCAATTCTCAATAAACATGCAAGAGAAAAGAGGGCCGCCAACCGCAAGCTAGGCCCCCTCTTAACTTATTGCTCTAATATGAAAGAGCCTCACAAAAAAAGAAAAGACAGCATCAAGTTATTCCTACTTGATGCTGTTTGATAACGAAAAATTCATTGCTAGCTTAACGGATTGCTGTGCATCTATATAAGTTTGAAGCAAATCTTCGCCGATATCTTCATTTTTAACTATGTCTAATGACTGGTTAATGGCATGCAAAATTTTTTCATAATCAATCGTATTGTCCATCATTTTAAATCCCTCCACACAAAACTATATAGACTTATATATACACATGTTGAAGGGATTTTATACGCTTTTGGTTTGTGATAAACGTTTTCTTCTGCCCAGCACTAACAATCTCTGTCTTTATAAAGCCGTTGACTGCCATTTGCTAATTATTGCCGAAATAGTCGACTTTTTAACAGTTCAACCAGTTTACTCGCTTCCCAATTCTTTCATATTATATTATGGTTTTATAGAGGTGTAAACAAATACTATTAATTCCTGCAACAAAGTGATGCACAGATTCTTATATTGATTTAAAAAGACCCTTAAACCGCATCCCTTTATTATTTCTATAATAACCATGTTTTACCTTAAATGTACTTATTTAATTTATTGTGGTATGCTTATCCATAAGCACTTTAAATAATTTTAGTAAATTACTTGTATCTCTACTATTACTTGTGGTAGGTGTTAATACCGAAAAAGGAGATCAGAATGAAAACTAAAGCTAAAATTATAGGAACAAAGTACAATACGGACTATATACGTCCTAGATATGCCGTTAAACTGGAAACACTTGAAGGTAAGTTTTTAATTATCGATTTCGATTACACAGAAACATCTAAGTTGAAAAGTTATACGCCACGCAGTGTGTATTATGATGGAAAAGATTATGGTTCCAAGCTCTCTTGGTACACAAAAGCAGTGGAAAATATGACTGTTCAGAAGTTCTTAGCTAATATTGCGGATAAACTGGATAAGAAATATTTACCTACGTTAAGCAAATAATATAAATATTAAAGACTATGCCTATTTCTAGGAGTAGTTATTAACGGCTGTGATCAGCCGTTTTTTTTGATTTTACTTTATTTTACATAGAAGGCTTATTCCCTTCTTCCCTGCACGAATACATATCCCTTTACATATAACAGTTAATCGTCTGCTATATTTGAAAGATGTTATATATACAGTAATCCAAGAATAAGCCAAAATAATACCTATATATTTGAGTATTTAAGGAAGATTTTTTTATTATTTAACAGCCCTTAAACCCTTAGAAATTAAGGATTAGTCACGTTTTCTTCTGCCCCAGTACTGATAATAATCCGTCCTAATGAATCCGTTAAAGAGCTTGCGTTTTTTAGTTGCTTTTTTGCCGTACTGCTCTTCGAATTCTTCGTCTGATGTCAGCATGTAAATAGACCATGTTTCAAGCGGTTCGAATGCTTGTCCCATTTCACGGTACATCCTTTGCACTGATGGCTTGTCACCTAAGCGCTCTCCATATGGAGGATTGCCGACAATCACACCATTTTCTTTCGGTGTTGTAAAGTCTCTTACTTGCATTTGCTTGAACTGGACTAAATCACCGAGTCCAGCCTCAAAAGCATTTTCCTCAGCAATTTTGACCATTTTATGGTCAATATCAGTACCTGTAATGTCAAGTGGTTGATCATAGTTTGCCAAGTCTTCTGCTTCCATTCTGACTTCATCCCACAGCTCCGCGCTCATCCAATCCCATTCCTCTGATAAGAACTCACGGTTAAAACCAGGAGCGATATTCTGCCCGATTAAGGCAGCTTCTATCGGAATCGTGCCAGATCCGCAAAAGGGATCAACAAAAGGGCGGTCCGGCGTCCAATTTGTTAACTGTATCAAAGCTGCCGCAAGTGTTTCTTTAATCGGCGCTTCTCCTTGTCCAGTTCGGTAGCCCCTACGGTGAAGCCCATGACCAGATGTATCTATTGTTAGTGTTGCTACATCTTTTAATATGCTGACTTCAAGTTTAAACAAAGGACCATTTTCTTCAAGCCAGCCTGTTTTTTTATAATGTGTGCTCAAAGATTGAACGATCGCTTTTTTGACGATTGCCTGACAGTCTGAAACACTGAAAAGTTTTGATTTAACAGACTTACCTGCTACTGGAAATTGAGCGTTTACAGGAAGATAGTCGTGCCAGTTCAATGCTTTTGTCTTTTCAAACAATTCATCGAAAGTTGTTGCTTTGAACTCGCCGACAACAATTTTAACTCGGTCCGCTGTCCGCAGCCACATATTGCTTCTTGCGATTGCTTTTTCATCACCTTTGAAATGCACCTTGCCATTATCTACCGTACACTCGTAGCCAAGATCTCTAACTTCTTTCGCTACAATTGCCTCCAGCCCCATTGCGGCTGTTGCAATCAATGAATATTTTTTCATACTTTCACCTATTTCCTAAAAAATTACTAATTATGTATATCACTTATTATGTCCATTTGACATCTGCTATTATCATTTATCTTCAAATAAAAAGATGACCTTACGCTTACCTGATTGAAACAGAGTAAACATCAGAGTCACCTTGTGCTATTTTTTATCATCATTGTGTAATCAACATTAACGCTTTATAAGCCATGTTCTGTTCCTTTGTACTGTAACGGCCTTAGAGGCCTCGTATAAAGGCGGTAACCATCTATCTACAGATTATAAATCTGTCCTTCTCCTCGTTTAGTTCCTCAGAGAAAGTTCCCCTACCAAAATTTGGGTTTCTCGCTCGCGGGGTTTACCTCGTTCCACCCTTTTCATTTCTGAGAAGGCTCCGTCACTGTGGCACTTTCAAGGTATTCATGCCATATCCTATTAGGACTTAGGCATTTTCCCTGCCGTCAGCATAATAATATGCTGCCCTAGCTTATTTTTTGGCTAGGCACGAACACTACAGGCATCTCAGCCTGTGCGAGCATGGACTTTCCTCTACAAACAATGTTTGCAGCGATTACCAAAGCGTTGTTATTGATACATTTGCTATTATAGTATGTCCAGCTGATAATAGCAATAGCAGATTCTGGATTTACTAATCCAAATCAATCGTAAAGCTTGCTTCCAAACACATGCTTTTCCAGATTGGAAAGTCTTTTTAAAATATCAAAATTGGTTGTACCCGCAGTAGTAGTTGGCGCCTGCGGTCTTTTAGAACTTTCTTCAACCTGTCTTTTTAAACGCATATTCTCCTGCTGCAGCTCTTCAATTTCTTGATGCAATGTTTCATAATCTTTTATAATCAAATCTAAAAATTGGTCTACTTCTTCTGGTTTATATCCTCGCATTGCTGTTTTAAATTCCTTCTCGAGAATATCTTTTGCCGTTAACTTAATCTTATCTGATAGCATCATATTCCGCTCACCTCAGTCAATTGCCGTATTAAATTAATTTTTCCAGACATTTAGCGATTTGTCAATTTTTCTAGAAGTCTTTATTAAATTCTTCTTCTTCCACAATTGCCTGTAGATCATAAAAACTAATTAATCGAATGTCATAATCATTTCTTTCCTTATATTGTGCTGCAAGTTCGTATAAATATTTAGGGTTTCCTGTTTTTTCTGTATCATAAAACAGAAGCAATACATCACTTTTTTGCAAAAGAAATACATTTTTCATCCGAAACTGGTTCGGACTTTCGTATTCTTTTTTTGATACAGAGTCGACATAGTCTGCCTGCATCAATATTTCTTCATACCATTCTTTATTTTCTTCCTTCCAGCCTTGCTCTTGATTCAAAAATGGGGTGACTACTCCAAGCTTCAGTTCAGGATGACCATTTAGCTGTAAATCATAGACGACCTCTGCCGCCCAAAGCTCTGTTCCGAGCTGACCGCTGATGAGCACCCATTCCAGGCCCTCCTCAAGCAATTGTTTCAGTTCTTTTCTAATCGCTTTTTTTATGTATTCAACAGCAGGGTCATTTTTTTTAAACAGACCAACTTCGAATGGCTTATATCCTGAAATAGCTGCTACTTTCATAAATTGTCCAATCCCTTGCCTATAAACTTCTAATCTTTCCCGTGTTTAACCTTAACTAATCTATTTCTGTTTCTTTTAAAAAATAACCTCTTTATTTACAAAATATTGTCAAAAGCATTAACCTTAACCTTCCTTAAGAAACATTATAAGCATTTTTGGCAAAAAGAGAAATTTTTTCCCTCGCTTCATATCAAATGGCTGCCGGGTAAGATATCGGCAGCCACGGATTTATTGATAATTATTATCTTCTAGGAAAACCGCCTGGAAATCCACCTTGGAATCCGCCTGGAGCTGCTCCAGGATAAGCTAAGCCAGTAGCTGTAAACGGTACTCCACCAGGTTGTTGTTGAGGCACTGGGAACGGAACTGGTGCTGGCCCCATATTCGCTTGCGTATTTGTCACCACATTCTGAACAGATTGTGTGTGCGGGAAATAATGCTGATGCTCATAATTCACGTGGTTTACCGTCGTAGTATGGGATGGGTGAATATGAGGAACAATATTGTTTTGGAACGTGTGATTTACACAGCATTTCGTTGGGTGTACAACAGCAGGCAATACATTAGGTTTGCAATGCATATTAAAATCTCCTCTCCATTTTTTAAGTTTTATTATCTTACAGTAACAACTTATGTTGGGAGAGGTAATCTTGTACTAATACAAACACCTAAATTTCCACTCTTTTTTAAGCTTATAATAGTGCGTATAAATTTTCCTTTAAAGTCGAAAATAAAATGGCTGTAAGGCAAACGACGACAAAAAACATGAACATTACAACTTTATACAACATGCACACTCCAATAACTCATAAAATAGAATTAACTCAATCTTATCTTATTTTAATAGGAATGCAGCTGGTAGACAACAAGGTAAATAGTGGATTTTTCATTTTTCAGTTAGGCTAATATACCCATTTTCTTATACAAACGGTTTTTTCTCCTTTGGATATCTGTCATAATTCGTGTATTTTCAGCAATTTTTGTGCCCTCTATCAACTTATAGCCACGGTTTGTGTATTCTAATGCTTTACTATAATCCTTTAGTTTATGCTCATGAAGCTTTGCTGCCTCCATATAAGAATCAAACACAACTTTAGTGTCTATTCTACCTTCTGCTTCCATAATATTTTCCCAAAGAGATTTTGCTGCAGCATCATTTTTTTCTTTTTTATATTGCTTCGCCAAAACATATTGGGCCAAAAAATTTTCTTCTGCACTGCCATCCATTATTGCAGACAGGCTCTCAACAGCTTGTGTCCTTTCTCCAAGAGAAGCATACCATCTGCCTATCTCATATGTTTCTCTTTCTGACATGAACTCGTCTTTATTTAATAGCTGAAAGCTTAAATGGGTATAAAGGGTAATGAGGGATAGGATATCTATCTCATTATGCTTTAATATGCCCAGCATGCCTTCCGGGTTTTTTCTTTCTACAAAATCAAAATAAATCATCGGAGCGAGAAATCCGGGAATATCATCTTGTCTTTCAATCCCTAGGACATCCTTTTCGACTATGGAAAGCTTCGCCCTCTCTAGGCGATGCTTCCACATTCTTCTTGCAGCATGGTATAAATCAAAGTGACCAAATTCCGGAAGCTTCGGCACATGCTCCTTTACGAACACATGCCTTGTCTTTACTTGCGGCCAATCAAAGGCCTTGCCATTATAAGTAACAAGTGTTGTATAATCAACATTTTCCAAAAAGCTTTTAAACAGTGGCACTTCTGCGCCTGGATTTGGCAAAATATGCTGTTTTAAGACGACTTCGTCTCCTTGTACACGTGCATATCCGAGAATAAAAATTGTATTGCCAGTACCGCCTCCTAATCCGGTCGTTTCTGTATCAAAGAAGAACAAATCTTCTGGCTGATGACCTTTTGCGGACAGAGGATGGGCATTATCTGCTTTATTCCATTCTTTGACAGCTGCTAAAAAGTCATTAAAGGCATATTTCCCATGTTTATACATTAATGGATATCGGACTTCGCGAATGAGGCAGTAGTTGTTATCAACCCAATAAGGAGCAACATTTTCATTAGTCCATACATCCAAATAAGGTATTTCCTCTGGACTTGTTTTTATTTCAGGGATCCTTTCTTGACTGCTTGTTCCGCTGTTTAAATGTGGTTTTAAGCGTTGCAATTTATTTTTTATAGACATGGGCATCTCCTAATTTATACATACTGAAATGATGATAATAGCAATCTGTTACTACTTAAAATAAATCAAGAATCCTAATGCTGTTTTCTTTTGCTGCAATACCTTCTATTTCTGTTCCAATGCAAGCCGGACAGCCGTCTTTGCAAGGACATCTTTGGATTAAGGTCTTTGCTGCTGCCTTTACTTGATCAAAGCGCTTGTATACATCTTCTGCAAGCCCTATTCCGCCTGGATAGTGATCATAAAGGAAAATCGTCGGCAAGCCTGTATGATTTGCCTTGATTTGTGAAACAACATGAATATCATTGCGGTCACACATGACATGTACAGGAACAACATGCTGCAGTACGTTAGATATTCCTAACAACACTTGCTCTAATGTTTTCTCACCAAGATTTTCATCCACTTCTTTCAGTTCGAGCCAAGCCGAGCTTGTATGAAGCTCTTCTTCTGGCAGATGAATCGGACCAGAGCCGATATTTTCAAATGTCGACAAGCGAATTTTTTTAAAAATAGAAGGAAGGATATTAATGGAAACATCTCCATAATGGATTGCCGTCTTCTTTCTAGTTTCAGTTTTATCAATTTCTAAAACCTTCAGCTGTACAGCCAAGTTTGCATCTGTGTAGTATTCTACGTCGACTTCTCGAACATAAGCCTTTTTGTGATCCCAATCCAGCTTTTCAACTTGGTACTGAACACCCTCATGGAGATAAATGGCCTCATCATGCAATAATGTCATCGCACTGAAACGGTCCATTTCACCAATAATTTTATGGTTTGCAGTGTCTGACTGATCAATGATTACGACGTTTTCTTGAGATGCGGAACGCAGACTGATATTCCCTGCTGGAAATGACTGGTTCGCCCAGTAAAACGCAGCTCCGTTTTGGTGGATTACTCGTTCCTCTACTAAGTATTCAAGAATATCCTTTACATCAAGCGGACCGAATTCCTCATTTTCTT
>JAPSHL010000334.1 GCA_031179905.1 Bacillus sp. (in: firmicutes)
TAATAAAAACGGCCATCCTTGGATTCCAAGGATGGCATCTTTTATCTATAGCTGACAGCTCGATGCCTCAATGCAGCCCAAGATTCAATAAAACGTGACTTGCCTACCTTCACTTTTTTTCTCCCTGCTAGTGGATCATTAAGATAAACATAATCATTATCAAATCCAACTAGCACAACAGCGTGCAGGTCAAGTGGTGTTTTTATAGTTTTTCCATTATGCTGCCATGATTCCCATCTGTCTGGAAGCCTGTAATCGCCAGTAGTCCATACTACAACGGGATACCCATCAGAAACATGTTTTTCCAGAGCAGTAAAAGGGAGTTTAGTTAAATTAACAGCCCTTTCAGGCAAATAGTCATTCACTAAATCTTCTATTGGCTGATCAAACACAGCGTAGCCACTGGTTCGGCCTGTCATATCTCCTACAAACCCTACAGCCGGGTCACCCCAGCTTATGATGTCCCCTCGTTTTTTGATAAGAGGGTCAGGATCCTTAGATACCTTTTTATATAAATCCATTTTAGTTACTTTCACACCTGCATATTGCAGCACCATTGCAAGACTTGTGACCTCACATCCATATTTAAGTTCAGGATTTTGCTTGATCAATGGGACATTGAGCATTGTTGACTCTATGTGTGTGGAGGCAGCATGTGTTTTTTGAGTTAATGTAAATGTTTCAATACCTATTTGTGATAGTTGGAGAGCAAGAAACAGCACAAAAAGGAAGAGAATTTTAAAATTACGCATAAGCAACCTGCTTTCGATTGCCGACTCCTATGGATATTAGGATATGTGTTTTCTTCTTGTTTATAAGCATCAAGTGTTTCCAGTTTTTCAGGGCATGCAAGTAACAATGCTAAATATTCAAAATAAATGTTATCCATCAACTTTTAAAGGGAAAAAGTATAAATTTTTATGGTATAATAAGTCATTATTTGCGGGGAGGCTGATCAAAATATGGACGCGTTAGATATTTTGACAGATATAGATAACGTCATCCCTTATTTCCAAGCTATTTTTAGCGCTGATGAACATACAGTAATAGGATATGAAGTTTTTGGGAGATATAACGGAATTACTGGACTAGAAAGCTTAGGTCCGTTTTTTTTAGATGAGTCGATTCCAGAAGAGTATAAAAACGAAGTAGACAAGGTAGTCTTAACAAAGGCTCTAGATAAAGCGATTGAAATCGATGATAGTTTTCTTCTTTTCATCAATCGCGATGCAGATCTCCTTATGTATGATGATGGTGAGGATTTTTTGCAAATGCTCATGTTATATGAAGAAAAAGGCTTCGATTTAAAACGGATTGTGCTGGAAATCTCTGAACGAAATTACACAGGACAATCCGAGCATCTTGATCATTTACTTGTCTACTATCGAACTTTCGGGATTAAAATTGCCATCGACAAAATGGGGAGCGAAAGCAGTTATGTTGACAGAATTGGAGAACTGGCTCCTGATATCCTAAAAATTGACCTATTGGCTCTCCGTTCTACTTCTACCTCCCATATGTACCAAAATGTTCTCTACTCTCTATCAATGCTTGCCCGGAAAATAGGGGCGAACCTTTTATTTGAGAATATTGAAATGGTTCATCAGCTTCAATTTGCTTGGAAAAATGGAGGAAGATTTTATCAAGGATTTTACTTGCACCATCCAGAGGAGCAATTTGTTGAACCAACACTCCGACAAGCAAGATTAGGAGCAGAGTTTCATGAATTTATCTCTTATGAAAAGAAAAAGCTCACATCTATTCTTCAATTAACAGATAAATTCCAAGCAAGACTTCATGGATTATTGCAGAAATACCGTAAATACTCTAGTTATGAAGAACTGTTAAAGAACTTGTCCAATGAGCTGACGGATGTGGCCTTCAGAATGTATGTCTGCAATGAAGACGGTTTTCAAAAATCATCCAATATTTTTTATGATAATAGCAATTGGGTTCTGCAAAAGGAGTATGTTAATAAAAACTGGAGTTGGCGCCCGTATTTCCTTGAAAATATCATAAAGATGCAAAATGAAAAAAAGGGCATCTTGTCTGATTTATACAGCGATATTGAAACAGGCGGGACAGTTAGAACGTTTTCCTATCCCCTTGATGCGAACGAATTTTTATTTATTGACCTGTCATATAACTTCCTCGATAAGATGGAAGTGCTTCTAAATTAAGACCCATTAGAGGGTCTTTTTTTTGCTTATTATCTAGGTGTTTTTTTTAATGTGGTATCGGGTATATGTATTATATCGAAGAAAATTGTCAAAGCAGTGCGGAATTTTACGAACGAAAAATCGAATACTGTTACTAGATTATTGTTATCATTAGTAAGAGAAAGGGGAGACGGCAATGAAAAAGACATTACTGTGCATTATTTTATTAGTCCTTGCCCTTGTAAATGCGCCACCATCGCATGCCATCGAGGAAGACAAGCTTCCTGCAAGAAAGGATGTACTCACACTTATGGAAGAAGCATTTAAAGCACAAGTAGAGCTAAGTGAAAAATACAGAGACCTTGATGAAGTCAAAGCAGTGTTATCACCGTATTTTTCTGACGATTATTCTCAAAAATTCCTTGAGGCAAACCTAGTTAAAGAAAATGGAAAATATATTACCTATGGAAGTGATTTCTCTCCCTTTTACATACCGTATTTTCACTTTTCAGAAAATACAGAAATAGATATTCATTCCCAGAAGATTTATATATACGAACATTTTGAATCGCCAGATGACGGCCCGCTATACTATGAAGATCACTTTGAGGGTATGCTGCTGGAAAAAACAAATGGCCAATGGAAAGTAACAAAACAGCTATCTGATAAGGAAATAACTGTTTATTTGGCAGAAGAAGCAAGAGATAAAAGCGAAGATGTAAGAAAAGTGTCTATGTTGGACAAGCTTGCAGACTTCAATGTTTTAGCAGATTTAAAAGTTATCTTTAGCACTCCTTTTGTATAGGAATAGCTAAATTACAATTATTCAGTAAATTAGGGTATATGTGATGAAATTTAAAAAGAGGATTGATGGGAATGGATAGGTGAGACTCCTGCAGAATTATCGAGAAGCGAAGACGCCGAAGCTTTTCTTTGCTCGCCCTGGCGCATTGAAACAGGGCGGAATTAAAAGACTGTAGATAACTATACCTTAAAGGAGATTTATCTGCAGTCTGGCCCTTTTTGAGATTGCTTATTAAAAGCCAAGTACCTCTTGCAGCTTGTCATAATCAAAACCGGCAATGACAGTTTCACCAAT
>JAPSHL010000103.1 GCA_031179905.1 Bacillus sp. (in: firmicutes)
ACGAAAAGACTGAGAAGTGCCAAGTCAGGTGAACGGGTCCTCATGCGCCACTCAATTATATACCGTAGCCTAAATCGACAGATATATCTTCAGGGATATCCTTTTCGTTAAAAGCAGGAAACAAACTATTGTCTTTATTGTTATCCACGGTGCTGTAAACTCTGCTAATGGCTCACCGGGTTGATTTGATTCTTCGGATACAGACTTGGAAAAGCGAACGATGTAGCCTTCTTCTGTATTTCCTCAATATGTGTTCCAAGATAATTGCCACTCTTTACAGGGAAGCACAGTATCTTTTATTTTCAGCTCATTCCTTATATCTGTTAAGACTTCTCTATTATAATCGTCAGATAAGGCATTAATGTTATTAGCGGGTTGCTGCTAGCAGAAACCTTTGTATGATCAGCACTATTTACTTGTTCTCCCTTCTAATCGCATTTTTACTACTTCTTTTCCCTCTCTTTCATAAAAAATATTTTTTTTGTAAAAAATTTAAGAAATTAAGAGGATTTTGAACAAGCTTGTTCAAAAAGTATGTAATGTTAATTAACAAGTTAAGGTTTCCGAAGAAAAAGATATCTTCTTCTCTAAAAGCAAATATTTATGGCTAACGGCTTATTACTATTGGATTGTGCAGAATGTTTAAATATAAATGCAACTATACTCATAAAAATTCATGTCATATTATTTGACAAATTTAACTTTCCTAATAAAATAAGAACAAAAAATCCTCTATTTGCAGATTAAATAGGCTGTAAGTGACTGTTTGTGTGAAGAAATGTAACATAAAATTGGTATTTTTAAGGTATTGCTTTCTATATTAACTTGAGGGTAATATAATAATCACATTAGTTCCATTTTTCAAAAAACTATTAGTAAATATGAATTATTTGGTTCTAAAAAATAACGAAAGAGTACCGATAAATAGATAGTAGCACTATTTTTGAACAAAACTGCCTTGAATTTTCAGAGTTGTTAAACTAATTAAAAATTATACTGAACAACAAAGACGGTGACGTACTAGAATAGTAATCATGTTTCAAAGAGATAGAGCAACAGCTTTGAAGAAATTATTTTCGGAATACTTAAACAAAGGGGAATTCAAACATGAAGAAGAAGCTTAGTTATTTGTTAGCAACGTCTGCTTTAGCAGCAGGAATCTTGGCTGGGTGCAGTCCAAAAGGTGAAAGCGGAGCAAGCAGTGAAGAAATAAAATTCGGAGTCAATTTAGAATTATCAGGTCAAGTAGCATCATATGGCCAATCATTAGAGAGTGGAATTGATTTAGCGATTGGGGAAATCAATGCAGACGGCGGAATTGATGGTAAGAAAATCGTGCCTGTAAAGGTTGATAATAAATCAGATCTTACAGAGGCAACAAACGGGGCTCTTAAATTAATTGAGCAAGATAAAGTGTCAGCAATCATCGGGGCAGCAACAAGCGGTGATACAGTTGCTCAAGTGCAGATTGCCAACGACAAACAGACAGTATTGCTGACTCCGTCAGGAACAGCGCCTAACGTTACAGTAAATGATGATGGTTCTGTAAACGAATATGCTTTCAGAACTTCTTTTATTGATCCATTCCAAGGTAATGTTGCTGCAAACTTCGCAACAGAAAAACTGAATATTAAAAAAGCAGCGATTTTTGCTGACAGTGCCAGCGATTATGCTAAAGGCTTGGCAGCAGCATTCAAAGAAACATATACAGCAAACGGCGGGGAAATTGTATCTGAAGAGGCTTATGTCGCAAAAGATACTGACTTTAGCTCTACTTTAACAAGAATTAAAGCTAAAAATCCAGAATTCATATTTATCCCAGGGTATTACGAGGAAGTAGGCTTGATCATCAAGCAAGCTCGCGAAATGGGCATCACCGTTCCATTTATGGGAGCAGACGGCTGGGATTCACCGAAGCTTATCGAGCTTGCTGGTGCAGAAAACTTGAACAATACCTTTATTACAAACCATTATTCTTCTGAGGATCCAGATGAAAATATTCAAAAATTCGTTAAAGCTTTTAATGACAAATACAGCAAGAGTCCTGACGCATTCAATGCACTTGGCTATGACTCTGTGTACTTGTTGAAAGATGCTATCGAAAGAGCTGGAAGCACAGATTCAGAGAAAGTGAAAGATGCATTGGCTGAAACAAAAGACCTGTCATTAATCACTGGTGTAGTCACAATTGATGAGAATCATAACCCAATCAAATCGGCAACAGTGCTTGAATATAAGGATGGAAAACAAGTCTTTAACTCAAAGGTTAATCCTTAATAGTTCAAAAAATGGGGGGGATCATCCTCCCTATTTTTATATTTTAGGAGAGAAAAAAGGTTAGTTTTGGAAAAAAGGAGTGAAGAGAAAATGGAATGGATACAGCAACTTGTCAACGGCATCTCTCTTGGCAGTATTTATGCACTAATTGCATTAGGTTATACAATGGTTTACGGAATTATTAAACTTATAAACTTTGCCCATGGGGATGTCTTTATGATTGGCGCCTTTATTGGCTTTTATTCCATCACTGGATGGGGGCTAAGCTTCTTTCCTGCTCTGCTTGTATCAATGGCAGCATGTGCTGTTTTTGGGGTAATTATTGAAAGGATCGCTTATAAAAGGCTGCGAAATGCTACTAGGATTGCGGCGCTTATTACCGCTATCGGAGTCTCATTATTAATAGAATATGTGTTTATTTACTTTAGGGGAGCTGGTCTTGTTGCCTACCCAAATGTACTGCCTACAAAAACATTTGAAATTTTTGGTGCTCAAATCAGCAGTAAGTCTCTGTTAATCCTAGGAACTTCTGTAACATTAATGCTTATTCTTCAGTTCATTGTTCATAAGACGAAAACAGGAAAAGCAATGCGCGCAGTTTCGCATGATATGGATGCGGCAAGATTAATGGGAATTAATGTAGACAGAACAATCTCTGCTACATTTGCGATTGGATCGGCACTCGCTGGAGCTGCAGGCGTTATTTTCGGGGCTTATTATACAAAAATTGAACCGTTGATGGGGGTTATTCCAGGATTGAAAGCTTTCGTCGCTGCCGTTCTTGGAGGAATTGGTATTATTCCTGGAGCAATGGTTGGCGGACTTATATTAGGTCTTGTCGAGACTATCGTAAGTGCACTTGGCTTCTCGCTGTGGAGAGATGCTGCTGCATTCATCATCTTAATTTTAATTCTTATCTTTAGACCTGCTGGTATTTTAGGCAAGAATACGAAAGAGAAAGTGTAGGTGAAGACAATGAAAAAATCAAAAAGTTTCTGGGTGTTTTTGGTGCTTTCCATTATTGCCTACAGTGTAATTCAATATTTAATAACATACCAAATAATTGATTCATTATATAGCAATATGATTATCCTTATTACAATCAATATCATCCTGGCAGTCAGCTTGCATCTAGTTATTGGAATAACAGGGCAGTTTTCGATCGGACATGCTGGTTTCCTCGCTGTTGGCGCATATGTGTCTGCAATTGTAACGATGAAGTTTCAGCTGCCTTTTCCTGTTGCAATCATCGCAGGGGGTGCAGTTGCTGCTCTAGCTGGATTGCTGGTCGGTATTCCGACATTGAGACTAAGGGGAGACTATTTAGCGATAGCAACATTGGGCTTTGCAGAAATTATTCGTATCTTTTTCCTGAATATTGATTATGTAGGCGGAGCTGCAGGGATGCAGGTTTCCCATTTGACAACTTGGACATCTGCCTTTATCTGCTTGTTTATTACTATTTTAGTTATTGTAAACTTTACGAACTCCCGGCATGGTCGTGCAGCAATTTCTATCAGAGAAAATGAAATTGCTGCAGACGCGATGGGTATCAACACGACTTATTATAAAGTAGCAGCATTTGCAATCGGATCTTTGTTTGCTGGGATTGCCGGCGCACTGCAGGCTCATAATTTCTATATTATTAATCCTACCAATTTTGGGTTCTTGAAGTCTTTTGACATACTAATTTTTGTAGTTTTAGGTGGATTGGGAAGCTTGTCTGGCTCAGTAATTGCGGCTGTCTTCTTGACAATCGTGTCCACATACCTTCAGGATTATCCATCGACACGTATGATTATTTACAGCTTAGTTCTTGTCATTGTGATGCTGTATCGTCCTAAAGGATTAATGGGCACATTGGAAATCACTGATTTATTTAAGCGGAAAGGAGGCGGCCCAAATGACAAACAATGATTTCTTATTGCAAGTGAAGGGTGTAGGTATTCAATTTGGCGGATTAAAAGCGGTATCGGAAATCAATATGGAGCTTAACCGCGGTGAATTGATTGGCCTTATCGGTCCGAATGGTGCAGGAAAAACAACGACATTCAATATGCTGACAGGTGTTTATGCACCTACAGAGGGAGAGATTTTCTTTGATGGAAAGAAGCTGCAGGGCCTGAAGCCATACCAAGTGACACGGCGCGGTATCAGCAGAACCTTCCAGAATATCCGTCTTTTTAATGAATTGACTGTACTGGACAACGTTAAGGTCGCTTATCATTCTTTAGCTAAGCATTCCATGTTAAGCAGCATTTTCCGTCTGCCTTCTCATTTTGCAGGTGAAAGAGAAATGGAAGAAAAATCGATTGAGTTTTTGAAGATTTTTCAGCTTGAACGCTATAAAGACGAAAAAGCAAAAAACCTGCCGTACGGCCAGCAGCGCCGGCTTGAAATTGCCAGAGCGCTTGCAGCCGGCCCGAAGCTGCTATTGCTAGATGAGCCTGCCGCAGGGATGAATCCGCAAGAAACACATGAGCTCATGGAGCTGATTGCATTTATTAGAAAGCAGTTCGATTTGACGATTCTGTTAATAGAGCATGATATGCCACTAGTCATGGGAATCTGTGAGCGCATCTATGTTTTGGATCATGGACAGCTGATAGCAGAGGGAACTCCGGATGTAATCCGCAATCATCCAAAGGTAATTGAAGCATATTTAGGCGAGGAGGTTGCAGAATAATGCTGAAAGTAGAAGACATTAATGTCTATTATGGAAATATTCAAGCATTAAAGGGAGTCAGCCTTGAAGTGAACGAAGGAGAAATCGTGACACTTATTGGTGCGAATGGTGCAGGAAAAAGCACACTCTTAAAAACATTGTCAGGACTGCTTAAGCCGAAGAAGGGAAGCGTTCATTATTTAGGCAAGCCTATTTCAGGAAAAGCGGCCCAATCTATTGTTAAAGCAGGCATTTCCCATGTACCGGAAGGCCGCAGAGTTTTCTCCAACATGACAGTAGAAGAAAATCTTGAACTGGGCGCCTACTTGCGCAATGATAAAAATGAAATAAAAAAAGACCTGGAAAAAGTATACGAAGTGTTTCCGAGATTACAGGAACGGAAGAAACAGCTTTCAGGAACACTTTCCGGAGGGGAACAGCAGATGCTTGCGATGGGAAGAGCCATCATGGCAAGGCCTAAGCTGCTTTTGCTTGATGAACCATCCATGGGCTTGGCACCGCTGTTTGTAAAGACAATATTTAATGTTATCCAAGAGATAAATGCAACAGGAACAACCATATTATTAGTAGAACAAAACGCCAATATGGCCCTGTCCATTGCAGACAGGGGTTATGTCATCGAAACAGGCAAGGTTGTGCTGTCAGGAACAGCTACTGAGCTGCTAGAAAGCGATGATTTAAAGCAAGCCTATCTTGGCGGACATTGATTAATTTGTTAAGCTGCCTTAAGAAAGGCGGCTTTTTTTTTGGAAAAAAACAAGGGAATGAAACTTTTTTGCTTACTTTTTTCACTAATAAGGGAAGGGGGAAGATGAAGATTGAAGGATAAAGAAACAGTGTTAATTAAAAAGGCGATAAAAGGGAACAGCAAGGCTTTGGAATTACTGCTCCAGAAACATTATGAGCGATTATACAGGACTGCCTATTTGTATGTACATAATAAAGAAGACAGCTTAGATATCGTCCAGGAGGCAGCATATCAAGCGTTTAAATCAATAAAAACAGTAAAGAATCCAGAGTATTTCCTGA
Organism: Bacillus sp. (in: firmicutes); assembly: GCA_031179905.1. Lineage (GTDB taxonomy): Bacteria > Bacillota > Bacilli > Bacillales > Cytobacillaceae > Niallia. The sequence goes on from JAPSHL010000103.1 coordinate 5,993, forward strand.
CATGGCTGACAAAAATAGTGATTCATTGTGCAATGAATCATCATAGACAAAGAAAAGATGTCATTCCACTGACAGAAGAAATCCTCTCAAAGCAAACATCACCAAGTATAGAGCCGACATATGAGCTCATGGATGCAATTAAAGGGCTTAAAGAAAGCTTCCGGACCACCCTTATACTTTTTTATTATCATGATTATTCAATCAAAATGATCAGTGAAGTAATGGAGCTGCCAGAAGGAACGGTCAAGACAAACTTAAGCAGGGGAAAACAGGCGCTAAGAAAATGCCTAAAGGAGGAAATGATCCATGGATAGACAGAAGTGGATAAAGGAAGTGAACTCCGTCGATGTGCCGAAAGAGGAAGTATTCCAAGCAATCAGCCAAGGAATAAAACAAGCGGAGAAACCACACCGGAAAAAACGGAAGATTATCGGGGCACTCACAGCTGCAGCAGCAACAATTATCATCGGATCAGGTTTTGTAAGTCCTGCAGCCAATCAAGTACTGGCGAAAACGCCAATAATAGGAGAGTTATACAAAAAATTTGACGACAAGCTTGGTATGAGGCTGGCAGAAGAGGATATGGTCACTAATCTTAATGAGACTATTACCAAAAATGGTGTGACATTAAAGGTGACTAGTGCTTATTTTAACGGTTTTCAAGTGACGATTGTAGGAGAAGTCTACAAAAAGGGAAAATGGCCAGCAAATGAACCTGATGAAATAAGTTTTGATATGAATTTTGAGAATTACAAAGGGGATGCAGACCCGTGGCTCGATGGACATACTAGTGATTTTAATCAAATTAAGGACGGGTTTGAATTTCACTGGACAATGAATTACCCATACGAGGATATCAAGGAGAATATGGAACTGCCAGTAACTATTCATAATATTAATGGTGTAAAAGGAGACTGGAAGTTTTCTGTACCTGTTGAACAAAGGAAATTCACAAGTATCGATATTGCGCATAAGGAAACTTATGAGAATGGCAGTTACATAGAGATAAAGAGAATACTGGAAGGATCTGAAAATCCTACATTAATTTACAGTATATCAAATCCTAATGAACATGATCAGGTATATTTGTCCAAAGCGGTTGATGATAAAGGCAATGAAGTAATCTCTGGTTTCAATTCGCAATTAGTTGATGATTCCCCTGAAGATTTCATAGAGACTTTCGCTTCCGAAATATATAGTCTGGGTAAAGAGGCAAAGTCTATAACCTTTTATCCAGAACTTAACAGATACGAAGACACATTATATCAGAATTTAAATAAATCTGGGTTTGTGTTAGCGAGTAATAGAACAGATTTAGCACTTCGTGTAAACAGTGTAAAACAAGAAAAAGACAAGTTGATTCTGGACTACAATGTTACAGGAACATTAGATAAAGCATCTAAATCAGACTTGAAATATAATCTAGAATATGATTTGACTTTAGTTGATGAGAAGCATGTAAAGGATATTGATGAAGACAATCCTTTTCCGCCAGAAGGGCATTCCATCTCTAGAAATAAACTGAAGGTATTAGATAAAGAAAAGCTTCACTTCCAGTCTGTCTTTGATTTAAAGGGAGAGGAAAAAATAGAAAACTTTAAACTGGAAGAAACAGTTTTGGGCATCAATTTTTCTATGTATTTCGATTCCGTTGAGCTTGAACCTTTTACAGTGAAATTTAAAGATTAACCGTTGGAAAGCTGAACAGTAGCAATAGTTCAGCTTTTTTTGTAGGAAGAATTTTCAAAAACAGGCATAATCATATAAATTACAGTTTTTAAGAGCAGGGGTTTTGATACTAGTAAGATATAAGATACCTTCAGGCACCACTGGATTTTGTACCATAACCACGGATGTCCATGTATTATATAAAGTAGACGACCTTAAGTGCCGTCTTCATCCTGAATTGAAGAATGCGTATAAGACTTCGGATGGGAGGAATCATTGTGAATTTGCTTGTGACAGGCGGAGCTGGCTTTATCGGCAGCAACTTTGTCCGCCATATGCTTTTTACATATCCGAACATAGCAATAGTCAATCTCGACTTGCTGACGTATGCGGGTACCCTCTGCAGCTTTGCTGATTTAAAGGATAATCCTCGCCATAAGTTTGTGCACGGCAGCATCACGAATCGAGAGCTTGTAACTTATTTGCTTGATGTTCATAATATTGATGGAATTGTTAACTTTGCTGCAGAATCCCATGTGGACAGAAGTATTGTTAATCCAGGTGCTTTTGTGGAAACAAATGTGCAAGGGACACTGGTTCTACTGGAGGCAGCCAAAGAAAAGAGAATTGGCCGATTTGTGCATATTTCCACTGATGAAGTTTATGGGAGTCTTGGCGAGGCTGGCTATTTCACAGAAGACAGCCCTATTACACCTAACAGCCCTTATGCGGCAAGTAAAGCAGCAAGTGATATGCTTGTTCGTTCCTATTACAAAACATATGGATTAGATGTAAATATAACAAGATGCTCAAATAATTATGGACCATATCAGTTCCCAGAAAAACTTATTCCACTATTCATTACAAATGGTGTGGATGGGGAGAGTCTTCCTGTTTACGGAGATGGAGAGAATATTCGCGATTGGATTCATGTTAAAGATCATTGCGTTGCTATTGACCTTATCCTGCAAAAAGGAAAAAAAGGAGAGGTTTATAATATCGGCGGAAGAACCGAAAAGACCAATAATGAAATTGCGGAAATTATCATGGAAGAACTGAAGCTGCCAAAGGAAAGGCTTAAATACGTAAAGGATAGGCCTGGTCATGATCGCCGTTATGCTGTCAATCCAGAAAAGCTTGAGAAAGAATTAGGCTGGAAGCCAACGTATTCGTTTGAGACGGGCATTAAAGAAACAGTAGATTGGTATTTGTCGTATGAATCATGGTGGCGTCCTTTAAAGGAGAGGGTGCACGCGGAGAAATAGTAAGTAAAGGCGCACTAAATTGAAGTGCACCCCAATATTAGACTGTGTCTAACATTTTGGGGTGCACTTCAAAATAATGCGCCTTTTATTCCTTTCATTTTCGCTCATAGATTGAAAGGTCTGGATGACTGCCTGTTGTGATAACATCACGGAGAATTTTTGCTAAGGCCATACTGTAAACAAGACCATTATCTCCATACGCCATTAAGAAATAACAGTTAGGAAAATCCTCATATTCGCCTATTATTGGCAATCCATCATGTGTCCCGCCATAAAAGGCACCTAAATAGTAGTCTGCGTGAATATTTAAATCAGGGAAAAGTTTATTGCATTCTTTTATAAGCTTCTCTTTACGATTAATAATTTTTGAGTCACGCTCTGAGGAAACAGTGGTGTTTTCGTCTAAGCCTCCAATAATAATGCGGTTATCTTTAGTTGTACGCATATAAATATAAGGGCGGGCTGTTTCCCATATTAATGTCCGCTTATGCCAGCTCGAGAAATCCTCGATTGGGTTTGTGATAACAGCATAAGAGCTTGACAGCACACTGTTTTTTTCCTGTTTAAATTCAAGGTTTTCGTAGCCGGCTGCAAAAATCACATGTTTTGCTGTAATCGAGTAACCCTTATCTGTATATAGAACTGCTTGATCCTTGTCTAGCTTCTTGCCATTTATTCTTGTGTTTTCGTAAATAGATACGCCCTTTTTGACAGCACTGTTTAAAAGTGCGTGGTTGAATTTAAATGGATTCAGCTCGCCGTCATTATACATGTAAAGTGCTTTGTACTTACTGAAGCCGTATTTCTCTTTAATTTCCTGTTCCGACAGCATGACAGCCTGAAAACCGTGCTTTTTAAGATACCCATACTCTTTATCGAGCTTAGCAGCATCTTCTTGGTAACTTGCATAATAGAGACTGTCTCTTCGTTTAAAATCACAAGAAATATCAAGTGTGGCTGCCGCGCTTTCTATGTCATTGATCGCTTCTTCACATAATTTTAAATGCCTGATTGCTATATCTTCACCAAAGCTGTTCACAAGCTCAAACAGCATTTTGTCACCAAGATATTGAATTAGAGCTGTATTCGTTGAAGTGCTGCCTTCTCCAATTTTCCGTTTGTCCACTACTGCGACATTCAAGCCTGTATCCTTTAAATAGTGGGCACATTGGGCACCAGAGCTTCCGCCTCCTATAATCAGGACATCACAGTTAATGTCCTCCTCCAAAGCGGGATAAACAGGCGCTTCTGGGAATGTAGTCGGCCAATAATAGTTTCCAGCTTGCAGTTTCATTGCGTATTACCCCTCTCATCACTTAATCTAATAATATAAATATAAATCCCTGCATAGCATTTCCAGCTTTTGTGGATTTTACTTAAGGATGAAAGTGTTATTTTTAAAAAACTATAAAGGTAAAGGCTAAAGTAATGACACCATTTACAGAGAGAGTAATTGAAATTATTAAAACTATACCATATGGGAAGGTAATGACATATGGCCAAATAGCAAAAGCTGCAGAGAGTCCGAGAGGTGCAAGGCAGGTGGTAAGAATCCTGCACACTTCTAGCAGAAAGCACCAGCTCCCATGGCATCGAGTGGTTAATGCGAAAGGTGAAATTGTGATTAAACAAGAAGAAGGCAGTACTTTGCAGAGACAGCTTTTAGAAGAAGAAGGTGTAAAATTTATTAGGGAGAACAGGCTCGAATTAAAAACGTACCAGCACTTTCCTTTAGAGGAATGGGAGAGAGATTATTTCGATGAATGATTATATGCTGCTGTCTAAGTAATCTAATACAGAGGCAAAAATGAGGGCGCAGTTCAACCATTTCTGGATATAATTCCTCTAATCTTTCTAATATAGGCATTACAGGCATTCTCCAATTCCTTAAAAATTTAGAATTATTATACTATCAATATCAGCTTAATATTTGAAATCATCGTACCGAAAACAGAAAAAAACCCTCAAAACCGCTAATAGAATAGGTTTTGAAGGTTTAATGGCTCAGCGAAGCTTTTTGCTTTAGTTCCTGCAAAGTTTGCTGAATAGCTCTATTAAATTCGTCAGGGTTGTCCATCATTACATTATGTCCTGCATTTGGTATTGTGATAAGTTTCTTGTAGGGTGCTTCAATGATTGGATAATATTTCTCAAATAGATAATTAAAATGCAAATCATATTCACCAACCATATAAATGACAGGTACATGATAATTGGAAGGAAGTTTCCGTAAATCATATTTGATTGCATATTTAGATAAAGGGGCTTGAAGCTTCTCCATCCTTAAAAAATAGGTTAAGTGCCGCAGTGAAAAATAAGGTGAAACTAGTCCTACCTTTATGAAAATAAGAGAATCCTCTACATAAGAGAAGTATTTCTTGGCAACCTTATACATTTTTATGACCGCAGCCTCAGTTGCTTTCAGACTGTCATGTAAACCCTTTTGCAAACGGTCCAAAATTTCAGCATCCTTAGATTCACCTTGAACAAGGGCTTTTTTTCGTATTTCAGTAGCCATTAGAGCTGCCCCGTCGTTCAAATTAACGATTTGAGAAATGCCGATATAGGCTTTTGTTAATTCAGGATAGCGTTGCACAAACTGACTTCCAATAATAGTACCCCAAGAATGTCCCATAATAATAATGTTCTTCTGGTTAAATCGCTTTGCTAAGTAGAGAGTAATTTCATGAATATCCTCTACTAGCCTGTTAGTGGATAATGAAGCCAAGACAGCATCAGCATTCTTCTTGTTAAGAAAATATGTCCTGCCAGTATTACGCTGGTCCCAGTTCACGATTGTATAATCATCTTCCCATTTAAATTGATATTTATGAAGTACAGGAATCATAGAAATGCCCGGTCCGCCGTGAAGGAAAAGAATCACTGGATTGTCAGTATCTTGACCTCTTATATATAAGTATTGCTTTATTCCTCCAATGTCAATGATGAGTTCCTGATCAATTCCATTTTTAGACTGGATCCTGTGCTTCTTAAAAATCTTATTTGTAAAAATTCTCCTGCAGAAAAAAAGGATGGAGATAAGAAGGAGGAACAAAACCAATACTTTTATGAAAATGAGCTTAATCAACTGGTTGTCCCTCC
>JAPSHL010000104.1 GCA_031179905.1 Bacillus sp. (in: firmicutes)
TATTAATAATCAAGTTTTTATGATTTTAGTTGATTTTTATTGTTGAAAAACAGACCATGTTGCTTCATTATGTTACATCCGAATCTTACAGTAAATTGTTCTACAATCAGTGTTATGGAGTTACTGCATAATTATAGTTCTGGTTCCCAAACATCTACTAAGGTCCATGTTATTGTCGTAGTATAGGCTGAATTTGCTTCAACTCCAGCACTTATCGGATTCATCTGAAGTAAAATTCCTTCATCTGCCTCCCATGAAACATTTGTAGTAACTGCATCACCTTTTGTTCCGCTAAACACTTCCGTCTCTCTGTCGCTTATTGGCTTCGGAACCCCATCTTCGCCCTTAAACACAATCGCACCTTCTAAAGCATGATCATTTGCTGAGGTTGGCGGTGCATCTATTGATGCTATAACACTCCATGTGCTTCCAATTTCTCTTGTATCTCCTATTGACATGCTCCAATTTGGATTTTGTCTGCTAATTGTCACTAAATTATCTCTTATTGTTGTAGTTTTAAAGTTTAAGTCGTCTGGTACCCTTTCAAACCATAGTTCTCCGCCGCCTAGTACATTTTGTGTCACTGTTCCGGAGAATAGCTGAATCTGATTGCCAATTCCATGGGGTGCTTTCCAAGTCAACTTATTTTCCCCATTGCTACTCCATGTTAACTCATTAGTATCCCAATCATAGTCCCCACTGCCATTTTCCCAAGTAAAGGAGATTTCCTTACCCTGCTAAACATGTAGAACCACAGTGATTTTCGGTGTATTTGTAAAAACCGCTACTCATTATCCCCTGTAATGCTGCTTTCTTTTTAGTTAAGTTTATCGTCTGGCTATCGAACTACTAGACTAGCTGTATATTTTTTCTGGGAAAACATTCTTTTACACATATACATAAACCGAAAAATGTTACATCTAGTGGCTTGATTCTAGATTTTCTAGTAGAATCAGGTCTTTTTTGTTGTTTTCACTCCTACTGATAAATGGAATTATACACAATCCATAAGAAAGTAATCACTTTGGTGTTACAGTGTTTTCCTTTTGATTTTCCTGAACAAGTTGAGAATAGCTCTTTTTGGATAAAACAAATCTGTCAGATGTCTATTTTCCCTATATATAAGCTCGCTCTAATTAAAACATCATTCATATATGTGTAATTAAATTAACGTCTTCCCAATACAGTAATTATGAAATTTTATACCATATCAAAAACACCTTGTTTTATTTTTGAAACCACAACTTATATTTTTCATAACCCTAAGTTTGATTTTAGAAGCTTGAACTAGGAAATCTGTGTAGTTTTTGTTTGTTTGTCTAGATTTTCCACATTAACACTCAGACTTACTTGATGATTATTAACCTAATAGATTATCGCTACCATTCTGTTGTAGTGCTTCATTTTTTACATAGATGGTATAATAAATGTTTATCCATTGTTTAATTATCCATATCTATAAATAACCTTTTCATTTCATCACACTTTTTTTGACTCTTGTTTTGGTTGTTGCTGTTGATTAGGTGCAGGCTTGTTCAAACCAATATCATCCGCCTTAATATACCAATCATTTTTAGCGCCTGGAATATACGATTGCAAGAGGTATCTTCAATTGGATTGATTAGTTTCACTAGCATTCCTAGGGCTATAACTACCGAAACAAGACATAGTTTTAATCTTTACGGCGGAAATCACTGAAAACCATAAGTCTGATTATTAATGATTCTAAGTCCTTATTTATTGAATCTGACGATACAAAAATCTCCACCTAACTGAATTTGTTTGGCGGAGATTTTCGGCTGGAAACTTTATTATTTTATATTTCTTTATAAATTCAGTTAGTCAACGTTTCGCAACCAAAAAGGGATGCTATTTTATTCGCTTTCCACGGTCCGAACACAAATCCGCTTCCGTTGCGATACTTCCATTAGTATCTTCGGACTGACTCGCTAATCCCGTAGGAGGCTCAAGCCTTTTGTTCTTATCAACATCTTTTTTGAATGTCAACACAGACTAAGGCAACCTTCCAGTATAAGAAGATTGCCTTAATGTCCGAACTAGAAAAATGGAATGAATGCAAGTGCTGCAATTAAACCAAAAGAAAAGCCAACTGCTGCTGCACCCCAGCCCCAGCCAGGTCCATAGCCTCTGTAATATCCGAATCCAAAACCGCCATAACCTCTTCTGCCGCTGCCTAAAGGCCTGATATAAACTTTATTAGGAGTGACTCGATCAATGATTCCTGTATGAACTGTGCCATTATGTGTACGGATACGAACACATTTTCCTATACCTTTCGAACATTGATTGTAATAATTGTTCATTGCGTTTCCACCTCCACTTATTTCCTTATATCTTATGTACAAGCTATAAAAAAGTCTGGACAGTTTCCCTATGATATTAGCGGAAAAAATAAGCTCGATTGCTGAATACAAAAAGTCAGCACTGCTTTACGACTATACTGTCGCTAGCAAATGCTGACTATCTGAAATTATGAGGTACCTTCATTCATTCGATTTTTTAAAACAGCCTCCTGTTTTTCCAATCGAAGCAAGAAAATATTCAAAGCTAGGCCAACTACTGTCAGCACGCTGAAGAACAAATACACATGAAAAATACTGTATTGATCAAAAATAATTCCACCGATAAACGTATTGAACCAGTTCCCAAGTCCATTGCCAATGGCCGAATAGAATGTGATAGATGTTGCAATCAAATGGACAGGTGCGATTTTTCTAATATATTGAAGACCTGCCGGAATAAACAGACCAACTCCAAATCCTTGCAGAAACGCAGTTGCGTATACAAGCGTTAAATTCGGTTCTGTAAAATAAAAGAGCCACCTGACTAACGATAGAATGCCCGAGAATAATGTAATTTCTAAAAGTCCAAATTTTCTTATCCAAGCTCCAGCAACTCGCATGAACGGCACTTCTGACAGAACAGCTATTAAAAAGGCTATTCCTATTCCGGTATATGTACCTCCGCTGTCTTCTACGAACAAGCCAAAAAAAGTATTATTAGCCAAGTTAGGACTAAAGATCATAAAAGTGATAATTAAGAAAAGCATGTACTTTTTTTGTGCAAACAGCTTGCTAGCACCTTTAAGTGGATTGCTGTTAGCTGCAGCTTTTTCCTTAGGCATTTTAACTGTTGTAAATGAACATATTAGCAATGCAGCGAAAAAGGCAATGAAAATAATGCTTGGTGTAAGTTCAGATACTCTGCCCATGACAAAGACAGCGATTCCGAAACCTAAAGCACCATACATCCTAACATTCCCATAATCAAGATTGCGTTCACTCGTATATTTGATTGTGATACTATCTGAAATCGGCACAATCGCACTTTGAAATACAGCAATCATTGTCGCAATCACAAAAATCCAAACAAACTGCTCAATAAACAAGTAACCTAAACCACATAATCCAGCAAAAAATGCACATAATTTAAGAATGGATGTCGGCGAATTAGTCTTATCAGAAAGAATCCCCCAAAAGGGCTGAAAAAATATTGTAACTACAGGTCCTATTGACATTATAACGCCAATTTCAAAACCAGATAATCCGATTGAATTGTTTAGATAGACACTGAGCAGCGGGGCGATACTGCCGCTGCCAAAAAAGGCAAAAAAATAAAAGCATTGCAGGATAAAAAGTTGTTTTTGTGTTTTCATCAAGTCCGGTCTCCTTTGCTGTTACCATTATATATCAGCATCTGGAATTCAGAAATGATTTTACAGAAAAAAACCAATAAGGAGCTTATATTTATGCTGGAGGCTGCAATTTGGGGAGCTATCGCAAGTTTATCTTTATTTATCGGAAGTATAATCGGCATTTGTGTGGAAGTGCCGGTAAAAGTTAATGCCTATTTGATGGCACTGGGGACAGGTGTGCTAATAGGCGCCTCTGCCTTTGACCTGCTAATTGAATCAATGGAAACAAGCGGGATTTTGCTGACTTCTGTTTCTTTTCTCGGAGGAGCTCTGCTGTTTACTTTAATTGAAATATTTCTTTATATAAAAGGAGGTACAAACAGAAAGCGGTCAACCGGAAATATTGCTGCTAACTCTGGCATTGCCATTTTCATCGGAACATTGATGGATGCTATACCAGAATCGTTGATTATTGGCCTAAGTTTGATATCAACCAACCATGTCGATATTCTATTTATAGTCGCAATTTTCATAAGCAATTTTCCGGAGGCGCTGTCGTCTACTGTCGGCTTAAAAAAAGATGGCTATAAAAAGCTGAGGATTTTGTTTCTGTGGTTAAGTGTTGTTGTTATCTCTGCACTAAGCAGCTTGATTGGCTACTCATTTTTAGCAAATGCCTCTGATTTAGTGATTGCGAGCATTGAAGCATTTGGTGCAGGAGGACTAATTGCAATGGTTTGCTCTACCATGCTTCCCGAAGCTTACCAAAAGGCTGGTCCAGTTGTAGGATTTATCAGCTGTATAGGCTTAATGATTGCTCTTGGACTGTCTTCTATGTCTGGGTAAAAGATTTTTGTTCTAATTAGAAAGTGACTTCTTCTTTTCCCAAAGATGTTTATATTCATTGTAAATTATCTTCAAAAAGACTTTTCAATTGCTTACGAATTAATTTATAGCGAATTGTGTATTATTGAACAATCATTAGTACTATATAGTTTTATCGAGAAAAAGAAAAAACATGTTTCAAAAAATCGCAGCATTTATCGCCTTTTTCCTATCAATATAGCGGAACAGGTTAATGTACTAATGGAACATGTTTTCTATCGGTCTTATTAATGTGTTGTGGACGAAGTTAATTTATTCGATTGTCGGATGGGAACGATTAAATGTGATCTAGGTTTAGTGAAGCTTATTTTAATACCTGATTTTTTCATTTTGTTTACTAAATCAACAAGCTGTTTTCTAGCCATTTATATCTACTCCTTTATGTCCTGTTATATGTAGTCTACAAAAAATATATGAAAAAAATATGAACATTTAATAAAATTTTATCGTCATTTATGTATTCCCTAATACAAGCTCGTAAAACTCCATTTAGCATTTTAACGCTTACAAATCATATTCGATTAAGATTAACCAATTCCTCTTTTTTTTAAAAAAATTAACAAATTTTAATACTAATAAATCAGTGCTTTAATGAAGAATTTTAAAGAAAAATTCGCTCTTACCTGTTAATGATGGTATAATTTTATGGATATTGTACTTTGGAGGAAAAAATATAAATGATAACAGTAAGCAATGTTGGTCTTCGATATGGTGATCGTAAATTATTTGAAGATGTAAATATTAAATTCACACCTGGGAATTGCTATGGTTTGATTGGGGCAAATGGTGCCGGCAAATCAACTTTCCTTAAAATTCTTTCCGGTGAACTGGAAGCTCAATCAGGACATGTTTCTTTAGGTCCTGGCGAAAGGCTTGCTATCCTGAAACAGAACCACTTTGAATACGAAGAGCATGAAGTGCTTCAAGTAGTCATCATGGGACATACAAGACTGTATGAAGTTATGAAAGAAAAAGATGCCATTTATATGAAGGAAAACTTCACAGATGAGGACGGCATGAAAGCTGCTGAACTTGAAGGTGAATTTGCTGAATTAAATGGTTGGGAAGCTGAATCAGAGGCTGCAATCCTTTTAAAAGGATTAGGCATTAATGAAGATCTGCACAGTAAAAAGATGGCAGACATCAGCGGATCTGAAAAAGTAAAGGTACTTCTTGCCCAAGCACTATTTGGCCAGCCAGATGTTCTTTTGCTTGATGAGCCTACAAACCATCTTGACATTGGGGCAATTCAGTGGCTGGAAGAGTTCTTGATTAACTTTGAAAACACTGTCATTGTCGTTTCCCATGACAGACACTTCTTGAACAAAGTATGTACTCATATTGCTGATTTAGATTACAGCAAAATTCAGATTTATGTAGGAAACTACGACTTCTGGTATGAGTCAAGCCAACTAGCATCTAGAATGGCAAATGATGCAAACAAGAAGAAAGAAGAAAAAATCAAAGAGCTGCAAAACTTTATCGCCCGATTCAGTGCAAATGCATCTAAATCCAAGCAGGCGACTTCAAGAAAAAAATTGCTCGATAAAATTTCTTTGGATGATATCAAACCTTCTTCCAGAAAATACCCATATGTTGCATTTACTCCAGAAAGAGAAATAGGCAACGATCTATTGCGTGTAGAAAATCTTTCAAAAACGATTGATGGTGTAAAGGTACTTGATAATATTAACTTTATTATGAACAAGGATGATAAAATTGCCCTTGTAGGAAAAAATGAGTTAGCTAAAACAACTCTATTCCGTATCTTAATGGGTGAAATCGAGCCAGACAGCGGTTCATTTAAGTGGGGAATCACGACAACACAGAGCTACTTCCCTGCTGAAAACTCTGAGTACTTCGCACGTGACGAGCAAAGCCTTGTCGATTGGCTGCGCCAATATTCACCAAATGATCAGACTGAAAGCTTCCTACGAGGGTTCCTTGGCAGAATGTTGTTCTCAGGTGAAGAAGTAATGAAAAAACCTAGCGTTCTTTCCGGAGGAGAAAAAGTACGCTGCATGCTTTCCAAGATGATGCTGAGCGGCTCGAATGTGTTAGTGATGGATGAACCAACGAACCACTTGGATCTAGAATCCATTACAGCACTAAACAACGGTCTTATTAACTTTAAAGGTTCCTTGTTGTTTGCATCCCATGACCATCAGTTTGTTTCTACAATCGCGAACAGAATCTTGGAGATTACACCAAGCGGCTTAGTAGACAAACAAGTAACATATGATGAATACTTGGAAGATACACAACTGCAAAAGCAAATAGCTGAAATGTACAAATAAAAGCTAAATGAAACGGTTCCCGGATAATGCGGGAACCGTTTTTTAATGTTTGTTATTTGTTTTATTTATATAATGGTTTGTATTATATTGAACATACAATTCCGCTTCTCAATCTAATACAATCTACCTATTTACGGATATTAAAAAACCTAATCCCAAATGGAATTATTTACAATCAGACAATTTTCTTTTGCCATCGCTTTTTCTTGTATATGACCGCTGCTGATATGATACCAAGAACAATTACAGCAGCTGTGACCTTAATAGAAAGATAATAACCATCTTTATCTTCATTTTCAGTTAACTTGTCACCAGCCTGAAGCACATCCAGAGGAACTTTCTCTACCAGCTGGAGTGATTGGATAGTAACGCCTGCTTTTGTCTGCATCAGCAGCTCTCCAGTTGGTGTGACAATTGGCGTACTGTTATCCTTTGGAACGGTGACAAGCTCCGTCTTTTTCGTTTGAAAGACTTTGCTTGCGACTGGATACTCCTTGCCTGGTGGCAAAATCTCATTTTTAAAGCTGTTGAAACCATAATCAAACATAGCTTCCGTGTCCTCATAAACATCCTCTTTCCAATCACCTTTCAGGACAATTGCAATCAAGTTCAACCCGTCATTGGCAGCGGAAGTTGCTAAAGTTTGTTTTGATTGATCTACATAGCCGGTTTTCCCGCCGTTGACACCTTCATATGGCAGTTCTCCCTTTAACATAAGATGGTGGGTAACAAGTGTCGTGTCCCATGATAAACCGTCCCAGTTTAACTCTTTCGTACCGAAAATAGATCGGAAGGTTTCATTTCTTAAGGCATACTTAGTGATAAGCGCCATATCATATGCCGTCGTATAATGATTTTTATCAAACAGACCGCTTGGGTTTGTAAAATGAGTCGACTGAATTTTAATTTCTGTTTTTAAATACTCATTAAAGTTTTTTTCAAATTGTGCTGCACTACCATCTAAATATTCTGCCACTGCATCTGCAGCATCATTGCCTGAATTGATAAGCATACCATTTAACAGTTTTTCGAGACTGACTTTTTCACCAGTCTCTAAATATACACTTGTCCCCTCTTCTTCGGCTGCATGTTCGCTTACCTGTACCATGTCGTCTAAAGAACCTTTTTCTAATGCATAAATGGCTGTCGCTATTTTCGTCAAGCTTGCTGGGTACATTTTTTTATAGCCGTTTTTTTGGAATAGTACTGCTCCTGTCTTTTCATCAAGCAAAAGTGTCGACTCGCTCTTTAAATCAAGCTCTTTCTTCTCTTTTTCTGCTGCGATTGCTGTTGGAGTAAAAAGAAAGCTTATCAGAAAGAGTCCAGTAATAACATTTTTCATCAGTAAATCACCTAATTTTTCATCTCTTTTATTTAACTATGACTATTTTACCAGATTTCACTTTTGATTCACAGCGACCATACGTTTCAATTTATTATCATATTCTATACTCAAATAATTTATTATGAACTTAATGAATTTTTACCCAAAAGAAAAAAACCGCGGACTTAGTCAGCGGTGTTTTCTATCATTATGTTAGCTGTTGCTTAATTGCTGTGCTTTATCAACTGCATCCTGATAAACTTTTTTTGGAAAATCTGTAATTCTCAGCAGCTCAATTGCATTTCTTGTATTGGAAGCACCTTCTTTAATTGTAAAATCAAAGTTGATTTCATCTTCTACTATCTGTTCTCTAAAATGGTAGTTTTTGTATTTATCAGCCAGCACTCCAGTCAATTCTATATCATGAGTTGCAGCCATTATTTTTGTATTGCTGCAATGATTTAAATAATTTAATACAGATTCGGCCGCAGCTACCCTTTCCATTGTATTAGTGCCTTTAAAAATCTCATCCAAAAATACATACATTAACATATCTTTGTTATCGTTTCTTCTGTCGAATATTCTTTTTAATGCCTTTATTTCACTTAAAAAATAACTTTGTCCCTTTTCAATATCATCAGACATTGCCATTGAGGAGTAAACTACCCCTCTCGTAAGACAAATTCTGCGGCTGGTACTTGTATTTAAAGCTTGTGAAAACAAAATATTTAAGGCTATTGTTTTAATGAATGTCGATTTTCCTGAAGCATTCGAGCCTGTCAGTAATATATTTTGTGTAAATTCAAAGTCATTTCCAATCGGATTGCTTACTAAAGGATGATATCCATCATCAATAGTTAAAGAATCATTATCGCTATATTCCGGCAAACAATAATACGGCAACGTTTTTCTCCACAGAGCAATAGAATAAAACAAATCAATTTCCGCTGTTTTTCTCCACGCCAGCTCATATGATTGATTGTTACTATTTATAAGATAAACGGTGTAATGGAAGACAAAATAATCTATAAGTAAAATCGATTTCAATAATGTCAGTATCTGGAGTATTAGATTTGTTCCCGTCGGATCGTCTTTTAGTAATAGGATACTGATAAAAGGTGCACTTTTTAGTTTGCTTGTCTTTTTTAAGAAATTTTTGTCATTGTTTAGCTTAGCTATATTCCTGGAGGTGAGGATGATAGTAAGACAATAAAACAAGCTTTCATATTCTGCTTCGTTTTTAGTACGGTTTATGTAAAATAAAAAACAGTTCACTAACATACTGATAAAAAATAGGCCTAAACCTATTTGAAGCGAAAGACCAATGATAGCTAATCCTGCAATAGGAAGCAAACCTAGCAATATATAAATTCTATTAAATGAATAATCAGGCTTTGAATAAATATATTTAGAAGAGTTGGCATACGGGGCCTTACCTAATGCTGATAAAATCAGTGATAACCTCATCCGGTATTCTTTGTTCCTGCTAATTTTCTCTATCTGTTTTTCTTTAAACAAATGCGGTTCATGCGCTGCTTTTAATCGGTAGTACAGCAATTCTTCACCAATTGAGGTAAATGTGTAATTAATAGTGTTAAAAATCTTTGTCATGTTTAAGTCATGCCAGGTAATGTCATCCACTACAGGACTATTTTCTTTTTTGCCTTTCGCATTTTCATAGAAATGTTTATACGTTTCATGAAAATTTTGTGTATGGTCGAATTTCTCCTCCCTGTCCCATAAGCTAATGATTAGCTTTTTTCTTTTCCTCGTATAATACATATTAACAAGTAGAGCTATTACACTTACTAATGCGATTATAAAAATGTAAAACATATTTTCCTCCTAATCTATCTATTTGTTTCATATATATCTATCATAACCTAAAATGTATTTTATTGCTAAATCTGTTATTTGTTATCTGTTTTGAGTGCGTAGAATTTCATAGATTATATGAAAAGAAAGGAGCTGAAATTTCCGTTCAGCTCCTTTTACCTTTCGCGACAAGCATCGTAACTTGTGCAGATGTGAATGGCAGGGACGATTTTCTTCTGTACCCTAAGTATTTAGGTTCCCAAATGTCACAGTATTTGTTTTTAAAATTCCGTAAGCCTTGAAAATGATAAAAAACATGTCCATGCCTGAAGATTTGCGCCGCAATCTTTTCACTTAAAAATGAAAATCGTGACAGTCCTAGATTTGATAATGGTGCCATACCTAAATTGCAGCTTTCGGTCCCTTCTTCTTTCAGATATTCAAATGTGTGTATATACAGGAAATCCATAGTACCGGATGGTGCTCCAGGCAAACTTCTCATTAAATCAACCGACCACATTTGTTTAGGTTGATACGAAGGAATCAGCGTCAAAAAAGAATTTATTTTACCATCAGGGTCTTTTACATAGATAACTTTAGAAGTGTTAATATAGTCCCTCGCAAAAAAACCTAGTGAAAAGCCTTTTTCTCTTCTTCCACCAAGCCATCTATAGCTTATATTTTCCAGTTCATTTAAAAGTTTTGGATCATGTTGCGGTAAAGAAACTTGAACAGTATAACCTTCTCTTTCAAATTTATTTTTTATAGCCCGGTAATTCTTCATCTTTTTACCTGACAATGAAAAGCTGTTCAAATCAACATGCCCTTCTTCTCCAAGTTTGAAAAAATCATATCCATTAGCATGGAGAATCGGCAGCATGTTCCTGCTAGTTTGGTAAAAGACAGGAGTAAACCCATAAATATCAGCTTTTTCATAAAGCTCTTCAACAGCTTTTACAAAGTTTTTTTCTTCCCCGATTGGATCTCCAAGAACAATCAATTTGTCTGCATATGTCTCATAAGCAAACAGCACATTTCGCTCATTGTTCCAAAAGATATATTTATCATGTAAAAATATTAGATGTGCTAAAGTGGTGCCATTATATTTTTCCAAATGTGCCATTATTTCTGTCTCCATATTTCTTGATGACAACTTCGTTAAGCTTTTTGGTTTTTTTATCCAATAGCCGACTAAAATAATGATAAGGGCAATAAATAAAGAAACAAATGCACTCCAGAACAGACTTTTCGCATCTGAAATAATATAAGGCCTCATAAATTTAGGCACGCCTGCAATGCTAGTTGGCAGATTTAAATAACCGAGTATCAAATAACCAAAGGAGAAAAATGAAATAACAATTATGTCAAAACAAATTTTACCCCATGTAAGTACAAAGCTTTCCCGATAAAACTTGCCCCTTGAGAGTAAAAGCAGGATTAAGACAACGACAATAATAGTTGCTTCTTCATAATCCAGTCCTTTTAAAAATGTCGTGACAGCAGCTATCGCCAAAACAAATAAAGTGAAATGATAGGTCCTCTTTTCTCGATATTCAATTCCTCTAGCAAGACCTAACAGTACTAGACCGGTACCGACTGAAACGTGATGCGAGATGTTCATGACAGGCAAGCTGATATATTGCTCAGTAAACTGCAACCTTTCCATAATCCCCGGTACTGCTCCCGAGATTAACAGCAGTATACCTGAAAGAAACACAAGAATTGTCAGGAAGAAATGGCTGATATTCTGTATAATCGCACGCGGAATATTGCTCCAGTATTTATTCCATTTTTTCCATAAATCACGCAAAAGCAATAGCAGACCTGTAAGGAATGGTATAAAGTAATAGCCTATCCTGTATAGGAGAAGGACAACTAGCATTTTTTCTGCCGAGGCACCAGCTTCTGGGTCGCCGAGCACCATGATTCGCCGGGTTT
>JAPSHL010000335.1 GCA_031179905.1 Bacillus sp. (in: firmicutes)
GTCTCCAATTGCTCCTTGGGACGAAGGCGCATTGCTTATGATACGGCATGCCTTCATTCTTAAGGCAAACTCCTTCGTCACTTGTTCATTCTCTGAATGAATAACGGCGGAATGACCCAATCCTCCAAACTCAAGCATTTCCTCAACACGCTTCAGTCCCTCTTCTGTTGTTTCAGCTTTATAGCAAGCAAGCACAGGGCTTAGTTTTTCCCGAGAAAGAGGATATGCCGGTCCCACTCCCTCCAGTTCTGCTATTAAGATTTTTGTATCTTTATGAACCTGCACTCCAGCCATTGCGGCAATTTCATAAGCCGGCTTGCCGACAATATCCGGATTGACTGCACATGTATTCACATTTATCACTAGATTTTCTATCTTTCTTTTCTCTTCTTCATCTAAGAAATGGCAGCTGTTTTGGATAAGCAGGCCTTTCACTTCCTCATAAATTTCCTTATCGATAATGACAGCCTGCTCTGATGCACAAATCATCCCGTTATCGAATGTTTTGGATAAGATTAAATCATTTACTGCGCGTTTTACTTTTGCTGTTTTTTCAATATAGCAAGGTACATTCCCAGCACCAACTCCCAAAGCTGGCTTTCCGCAGCTGTAAGCCGATTTGACCATTCCCGGTCCGCCTGTTGCCAGAATTAAGGAAATACCCGGATGATTCATTAATGCCTTTGTCGTTTCGATGGATGGTTTCTCAATCCATTGGATGCAATTTTCGGGAGCGCCCGCTTTAACTGCTGCATCCCTTAAAATCCTTGCAGCTTCACTGCTGCAATGCTGTGCTGATGGATGAAATGCAAATACAATCGGGTTGCGCGTCTTGATGGCAATAATCGCTTTAAACATCGTTGTGGAAGTTGGGTTTGTCACAGGTGTAACACCTGCAATAACACCGATTGGATCAGCTATTTCTATGATTCCGGACGCTTCGTCTTCCTTGATAATTCCAACCGTTTTATCATACTTTAAACTGTGATAAATATATTCTGTCGAAAAAATATTCTTTGTTATTTTATCCTCATAAATGCCCCGCCCAGTTTCTTCAACTGCAAGCTTTGCCAAGTACATATGCTTATCAAGTCCAGCCAGCGCCATTTCCTTAACAATAAGATCAATTTTGGCCTGGTCAAGCTTATAAAATTCCTCCAGTGCCTCTTTGCCTTTCCCTGCAATTTCATCAATAATCGCATGAACATTTGCAGCATCCTGTTTAAGCTTTACATCCTTTTCGACAGCCGTCATCTTTTAATCCCTCCAGAATTTTCATTTTTTCATAGCGATAAAGTTTGTGAATATTTTCACATAATTACTTTAAAAGAAAAACCGTATTTAACCGGTTTTCATTTAAAGGATAACCACAAACTTACTGGATACTAACACCTTTAAAACCAATAATTTTCTTACTTACAAGCATATCTTAATCTCTTTTTGTTCCATCTGCAATAGGTTCAGGTTAATTTGTTCATCATTTCACAAACTCAGTCACCTTTCGTTCACAATTGCATATTTTTTTAATTTCTCTTATACTTATCGAGTGATAAATTATTTTATTGGGTATTTAGAAAGGAAACAGAATGAAAAAGGATCACATAGAGCTGCAGTCACTGGATACACATCATCTGATTATTAAGGCAGCGACTACTTTATTTATGGAGCTAGGTTATCGTGCTGTCAGCACAAGGAAAATTGCAGCTGCCTGTGGTATAACTCAGCCTGCTTTATACCACCACTTCCAAAATAAACAGGAGATTTACATTGAGGTCCTGAAAGCTTCCATCCTTCAAACAGAAAACTATCTCAACAAAATAGCTGCCGATTATCCAGATTTAAAGCAGCGCATCTATCATCTTTCCTGTTATTTCATGCAGAATTACGAAGAAGATTTGATGCAAATGTTTCATGATCTTCATCATGAAATGCCGGAAGATGTCAAAAAGGTCATTAATTCGCATTGGCAAAAAGGCTTTCTTGCACCAATTATTAGAATGTTCGATGAAGCGGTCGCTAACAAGGAAATCGGATCATTTGAAAAGATAGACAGCAGCAGCTTTGAAATATCGTATCTATTATTGAATATGATAAAGTCTGCTCTTTTGCCTGAATACATGAAAAGCTTAACAGAAACAGAGCAAAAAGCTATCATTGAAAAGAAAGCTAAGCTCATTGTCCAATTATTTTTAAGCGGGATTGCTTAAAAAGGTCAAATAATTTCTCACCTCAATATTATAGCTGTTTCCAGCAGGGGCAGCATTTTATTTTCTGATTCACTTATCATTTGATAAGCTATTATTTTTCGTTCCAGCTTATCAGTTGATAAGTTCATCATAAAAACACTATAAAGGAGTTTAAAAAAGTGAAAAATTTTATCCCTACCATTTTCCGTTTTGTTTCAGGAAAAACAGGGAGATGGATCACACTGTTTGCATGGATCTGTCTTGTCCTTGTCCTAAGCTTGACACTGCCGCAAGCAAGCTCACAAAAAAATGAGTCAGCGGCTAACCTGTCTGAAGATTCCCCTTCCCGAGAGGCAGAATCTATCATAAATAAAGAATTTCCAAGTGAACAAGGAACACCAGCACTAATTACTTTTCATCGAGATACTGGCCTCTCTAATGAAGATTTAACGCAAATACAGAAGCTAACTGGAGAGTTATCAGAAGAGCCGATTCTCCATCAGCAAAGTGTTGTTCCCCTTCACCAGTTGCCTCTAAAAGCACTGCAGCAGCAGGTATCGGAGGATGGAACAACCTTTGTCCTTGCCGTATTGTTCGAGAAGTCCACAACAACGGCAGAGCTGGAAGAAAGTCTTGAGGAGCTTCAATCTGCAGCTTCTGGCATTTTCAGCACAGATCCTTTCAAAGCGAATATTGATGAGGAGGATACACTGTCTGCAAGAACTACAGGACCTGTTGGGATTGCGGTTGATGCATCCGCACTTTTCAGCCAAGGCGACTTGTCCTTGCTGATTGGTACAGTCGTTATTGTTCTTATTTGTCTATTAGTTATCTACCGTTCTCCGATATTAGCAATCATCCCGCTGATTGGAGTTGGTATTGCTTATTTAGTAATAAGTCCTGTATTAGGAGGAATGAGTGAAGCTGGCTTGATTGAATTTGATTCACAAAGCATCGCTATCATGACTGTTCTGCTCTTTGGTGCTGGAACTGATTATTGCTTGTTCCTTATAAGCAAATATCGAAGTT